>NZ_CALWND010000002.1:0-234013 GCF_944382735.1 Candidatus Allofournierella merdavium
GAGTAGAAATCATCGAAGCGCAAGCGTGCCCAGACCACATTCACATGCTGCTGAGTATCCCTCCGAAGTATAGTGTATCACAAATCATGGGGTATCTCAAAGGGAAAAGCAGCCTGATGATCTTCGACAGACACGCGAATCTAAAATACAAATATGGAGACAGGCATTTCTGGGCACGAGGATACTATGTCGATACGGTAGGGCGAAACAAAAGGCAGATACAGGAATACATCAAAAGGCAGCTGGATGAGGACCAGATTGCGGACCAGATGAGCCTGAAAGAGTTTATTGACCCGTTTACGGGTAGCAAGAATATCAAGGTATAAGAAAGCCCCTTAAGGGGCCGCCATGAGTCAGCAATGCAGTTGGCCGACCCATTCGTGGCCCCTTGAGGGGCGTTGTCTGTATTATGCCCTTCTAGGGCTTACTCAAGCCCCCGGCTTTGCCGGGGGTCCTGACTTGAAACGCAGCGGTCAGCGGGCATATTTTTGGATCACAGCCCCCATGGCGTCCCATTGCTGTTCCATATCGCGCACCAGCTTGAACTGGGTGCGGCAACGGTCCAGGTTTTGCCCGTCACGCTGGGTGTGGAAATAGTGGTCGCCCTCCAGATAGTCGGTCAGAAAACGGATGCCGCACTCCAGTGTCATCAGCTTTGCGCCCCAGGGCAGATATTCCAGTTCGGCCCCGGTGAGCGCGCCGTCCGCGCCCTCCAAAAAGCCCCTGGTGTAGATGTCGTAGAGCTGGATGTCAAAATTCACCTTGGAGAGGTCCCGCTCATCCTCGGCGCTGTGGTTGGCGCCGAAACGGATGGAGTCGCCGAAGTCATTGATGGAGAGCCCGGGCATCACGGTGTCCAGGTCGATGACACAGATGCCCCTTAAGGTGGCCTTGTCCATCAGCACGTTGTTCAGCTTGGTGTCGTTGTGGGTCACGCGAAGGGGCAGCTTGCCCTGACGCAGCGCCTCCAGCGCCACGCTGCAATCCGCCTTGTGCTCCTGCACGAACCGGATCTCCGGCCGGGCCGAGGCGGCCCGGCCCAGCGCGTCGGCCGCCAGCGCCCTCTCAAAGTTCTTGTAGCGGTTTTCCGTGTCGTGAAACCGCTCAATGGTCTCATACAGTGTGTCGGCGGGATAGTCGCTGAGCATCGCCTGAAACTTGCCGAAAGCCAGCGCCGAGGCGTAAAACAGTTCCGGCGTCTCGGCGGACTGCAGGCAGATGGTATTTTCCACAAAGGGATATGCCCGCCATGCGCCGCCCTCGGAATCGGTGAAGAAACTTTCGCCCTTCGCGGTGGGCACCACCGTCAGGGTCTCCCGGGCCGGGTCGCCGCCGGCGGCCAGGATCTTTTTGCGCAGATGCCGGGTCACGCCCACGATGTTGGCCATCAGTTGATCGGGGTGTTTGAAGGCAGCGGAACTCATGCGCTGAAGGATGAAACGGCGGCACTCGCCTTCGGGGGTCTGCACATAGGCGCAAAAGGTGTCGTTGATATGGCCCTGGCCGTAGCGCAGCGCGCCCGCCACCTGGCCTCCAAGATCATAGGCGTCAAAGACTTCCTGCAAAAAGCCCTCGGCAAGACTGGACATCGTGTTGTACCTCCCTTTGTTGAGCCGGGCGCTGGCCCGGTAATGCGAAACAGTTTCATGGCGCCGGGTATCGCGGCGGACAAACTGCCGGTCACGCCACGGTATTGGCGCGGGCGGTCTCCCGCCGGATGAGCGGCGACGGAAATACGGGGATCAAGTCTGCCGCCGGGGCATCCCGCGGCTGTGCTTGCGATATTCCATGGGGCTCATGCCCATCAGTTTGCGGAAACTCTGGGAGAAATAGCTGGGGGAAGAAAAGCCCAGCAGGCGCGAGATCTGCGCGAGGGAGTAGTCGCTGTCGATGAGCAGACGGCAGCTTTCCTTCACCCGTCGCCGGATCAGGTAGCTGATGGGGGAAATGTGGTACTCGCGGCTGAAGGAATGGACCAGGTAGTATTTGTTCACATGGGCCAATTCCGCCAGCTGGTCCAGGCTGATGTTCTTTGTAAAGTTGGCGTCAAGGTAGCGTTTTACCACGGCGCACTCTCTGCCGACGCGCCGTGTGGGCTCGAAACTGGATGCAAAGTCGGTGTAGCGCCCGAGAAGGATCAGCAGCATTTCCAGAAACGCCTGGCACATCTGGATGTAGCCGGCGGGCCGATCCTCCAGTTCCCGCAGGATCAGCTGCAAGATACGCCGCACAGACTCCTGGTCGCCGTGGAAATGATATACTCCATACAGGTTTTCGATACCGGGCGGAAACAAAAGCCCTTCCACCCCCAGGATGATGTATTCCAGCGGGTGCGCGGAGAGATTTTTTCCGGCGTGTTCCACCTGCGGATGAACGATCACAAAATCTCCCTTTGACACGGCGAAAAGGTTTTCTCCCATGCGAAATTGCCCCACGCCGCTCACCATGTACAAAAATTCAACGCAGTTGTGAGTATGGGGCGCCCTGCCGAGGCTGGGGCCGCAGGTCGCGGCGGCGGCGTACAGCAACCGGGCGGGGGATTCACCCAACAGCCGGCATCGGCCGCCCGCTTCGGCGTCTTTGGCGGAGATTTCGAATCGTTTGTTGTTCATGGCGCGGCTCCTGTATCAACTGCAAGCTGTTGGCGGGCCCGGGTGAAAATTACCGTCTGATCCGACCGATTCAATTATAATACGAGCCCGGTAATAACACAATACATATATAATATATTTCAATTATTAAATGCTTTTGTGCAACAAGACCATTATTGGGGCGAAACAAGGGGGCAGGGTCTGTTGCGCGCAGGATGTTTGCGCACAATGGGCCGGTCCCGCCGGGGCGGAAAGGAACCTTCCGGTGCTTGCAGCGCGGCAGATGGGCGCCAAAAAAGAAACGGGAAGGAGGAAACCGGCCGCGCATGGCCTCCGCGAAGCAAAAATTGCGAGATATTGGGCCGGGCGGATTTTCTTTATCAAGAACTTGTGGTATAATGTTAAAAGTAATGCCAGGCAGGCCGGGCGGAATGGGCCGGCGCCGCCGGGGACAATACTGTTCTTTGAGAGGGAATCTATGCCACAGGAACTTGACCGGGCGTTCGTCGCCCTTCGCGATACATTCATCGAAAGCCGCTTCGGCCGTCTCAATCCGGTGCAGCGGGAGGCGGTGTTCTCCACCGAGGGCCCGCTGCTGATCCTGGCCGGCGCGGGCAGCGGCAAGACCACCGTGCTGGTGAACCGCATCGCCAACATCATCCGCTTCGGGCAGGCCCACGGTTCCGACTGGCTGCCCCGCCCCGCCACCGAGCAGGATGTGGAGAATCTGAAGGCGGCGCTGGAGGGCCAGCCGCCCGCCCCCTCGCTGTGGCCGATGCTGCGGCGGGAGAACGCCCGCCCCTGGAACGTGCTGGCCATCACCTTCACCAACAAGGCGGCGGGGGAACTGAAAGCCCGCCTTGCCGCCATGCTGGGGGAGACGGAGGGTGCGGACGTGAACGCCTCCACCTTCCACTCGGCCTGTGTGCGGATGCTTCGGCGGGACGCGGACCGGCTGGGCTTCCCCAAAAGCTTCACCATCTATGACACCAGCGACCAGGAACGGGCGATGAAGGAGGTCTACAAGCAGCTGCTGGTGGATGACAAGTTCCTGCCGGTAAAATCCGCCCTGGGGCAGATCGGCCGCATGAAGGACCAGCTCATCAGCCCCGAGGAGGCGCTGGACGCGCCCGCCGCCAACACCAAGGCCGCGCTGCTGGCCAAGGTGTACGCCGCCTACGCGAAGCGGCTGAAGAGCGCCGGCGCCATGGACTTTGACGACCTGATCTACCACACCGTGCGCCTGCTGCAGGACTGCAAGGATGTGCGGGAATATTACCAGCAGAAGTACCAGTATATTCTGGTGGACGAGTACCAGGATACCAGTGTGGCCCAGTTCCATCTGGTGCGCCTGCTCACCGGGCCGCGGCAGAACGTCTGCGTGGTGGGCGACGACGACCAAAGCATCTACCGCTTCCGGGGCGCCACCATCGAGAACATCCTGAACTTTGAACAGCATTTCCCCGGCGCGAAGGTCATCCGGCTGGAGCAGAACTATCGCTCCACCTCCAATATCCTGAACGCCGCCAACTGCGTCATCAAGAACAACCACGGCCGCAAGGGCAAGACCCTCTGGACCCAAAATTCCGAGGGCGACAAGGTGCACTGCTATGTGGCGGAAAACGAGCAGGACGAGGCCAGCCACATCGCCTCGGTGATCGGCCGCCACCTGAAGGAGGGCGCCCGCCTGCGGGACCACGCGGTGCTCTACCGCATGAACGCCCAGTCCAACCCCATCGAGACCTACTTCGCCCGGGCCGGCATCCCCTACAAGATCGTGGGCGGCCAGCGCTTTTATGACCGCAAAGAGGTCAAGGACATCCTGTCCTACATGTCCATCGTGGCCAACCCCGCCGACGATCTGCGCCTGCGCCGGATCATCAACGAGCCGGCCCGCAAGATCGGCGGCACCACGCTGGACAAGATGGCGGAGATCGCCTCCGGCCTGGGCGTCAGCCTGCTGGAAGTCTGCCGTCACGCCGCGGATTATCCCTCCATCAGCCGGGCGGCGGGCGCGCTGAACGGTTTCTGGGGCATCTACCAAAAACTGGTGGAGGCGGCGGATACCCTGCCGCTGGATTCCTTCGTCACCGAGCTGCTGCAGATCACCGGCTACAAAAAGATGCTGGAGAACCTGGGCGATGAGGGCGCGTCCCGGCTGGAAAACCTGGGCCAGCTGATCTCCAGCGTCAAGACCTACGCCGACCAGAAGGGCCCCGAGGCCAGCCTCGCCGGCTTTTTGGAGGAGGTCGCCCTCATCTCCGACCTGGACAGCTACGACCAGGAGACCGACGTGGTGGTGATGATGACCATGCACTCCGCCAAGGGCCTGGAGTTCGACTATGTGTTCATCGTGGGCATGGAGGAAGGGGTGTTCCCCAGCGAGCTCAGCCGCTTTTCCGACGAGGATATGGAGGAGGAGCGCCGCCTGTGCTATGTGGGCATCACCCGCGCCCGCAAGGAATTGTACCTCTCCTGCAGCCAGAGCCGTATGATCTTCGGCCAGACCCGCCGCAACCGGCCCTCCCGCTTTTTGGAGGAGATCGACGCCTCCTTGCTGGACGAGCAGGCCAGCCCCATGGCCGCCCGGCGCAGCTTCGGCTTCGGCAGTTTTGGCGGCGCGTCCTCCGGCGGGCCCTCCCGGGGCAGCGTCACCGGCTGGACGCCCGGCGCCGGCAGCGGCTGGAATCGCACCGCGGCCCCCGCTCCCGGCGCGGCCCCCGGCCGCTCTGCGGGCTTTGGGCCCACGGTGGGCGCCGCGCCCGCCCCGCGCCTGGCCGGCGGCAAAAAGCCGATGTTCAAGCCCGGCGACAAGGTGGAACACAAGGTGTTCGGCCGGGGCGTGGTGCTCAAGGCCACCCCCGCCGCCGGCGACACCATCGTGGAGATCCAGTTTGAAAGGGCCGGCATCAAAAAGACCATGGCGAACTACGCCCCCCTCACCCTGCTGGAGGACTGAGAAAGGAAGTTTCATATGCTCCGAGTGTCTCTCATCGCCCACACCCCCGAGCCGGAAAAGGTGGTCGCCGCCGCGGCGAAGCTGTGCTATTCCAGCGCCGGCGTGGACGATCTGCTGGCCGGCCTGACGCCGGAAAAAAGCCGGGAGTTCGTGGAAAAGCTGGCAAAGCTGGGCCACGAGAGCCCCACCGAGCACGTCAGCTTCACCTTTGCCATCGAGGGGGTCAGCCGCAGCCTGCTGGCCCAGATCACCCGGCACCGCATCGCCAGTTATAGCGTCCAGAGCCAGCGCTATGTGCGGCTGGACGAGTTCGAATATGTCACCCCACCCCAGATCGCCGCCGACCCCGAGGCGCTGGACGCCTTCCGGCAGGCGATGGACCAGCAGGGCGAGGAGTACCGGCGCATCGCGGCCCTGCTCAAGGACGGCCACATCCGCCGCCTGATGCAGCGGGGGATGAGCGAACAGGAAGCTGCCCGTAAAGCGGAAAAGCTTGCCATTGAGGACGCGCGCTTCGTGCTGCCCAACGCCTGCGACACCAAGATGATCGTGACCATGAACGCCCGCAGCCTGCACAACTTCTTCAAGCACCGCTGCTGCGCCCGCGCCCAGTGGGAGATCCGGACGCTGGCGGAGGAGATGCTGCGCCTGGTGTATCCCATCGCGCCGGCCCTGTTCGCCATGGCCGGCCCGTCCTGCGTGCGGGGGGCGTGCAGCGAGGGCGCCATGACCTGCGGCGAGGCCGCGGCTGTGCGGGAAAGATACAAAAAACTCAAGGAGGAGGCCCTGGGGCAGTGAGCGGCAAGCTGATCGTGATCGAAGGGCTGGACGGCAGCGGCAAGGCCACCCAGGCGGCACGCCTGACCGAGGCGCTGGCAAGGCAGGGGGAAGATGTGAAGCAAATCTCCTTCCCGGACTATGCCAGCGATTCCTCCGCCCTCATCAAGATGTATCTGGTCGGCAGATTCGGCAGCCACCCCGACGATGTGAACGCCTACGCGGCCTCCACCTTTTACTCGGTGGACCGTTACGCCAGCTACAAGACCAACTGGGGCGCTTTCTACCGCGGCGGGGGCATTGTGGTCTCCGACCGCTACACCACCAGCAACGCGGTGCACCAGTGCTCCAAGCTGCCGAGGGAGCAGTGGCCCGCCTTTCTGGACTGGCTGTTCGACTTCGAATACAACAAGATCGGCATCCCCGCACCGGACCGCGTCATCTACCTGGAGGCGGATCCGGCGGTGAGCCAACGATTGATGACCGCCCGCTACAAGGGCGACGAGAGCAAAAAGGACATACACGAAAAGGACCTTGCCTACCTGGCCCGCAGCCACGAGGCGGCGGACTACTGCGCCCGCGCGCTGGGCTGGCGCAAGGTCTCCTGCACCGAGAAGGGAGCGATGCGCTCCATTGAGGCCATCCACGCGGACCTTCTCGAAACGATCAAGGAGGTTTTATGATCGAATTTCATCCCATTTCCATCGACGATTTTGCCTGGGCCGCGCCCATCATGCGCTCCAGCAACTATATGTGTTGCGGCTACTCTTTTGTGACCCAGTTCATGTGGAGCCACGCCTACAACACCCACATCGCGAAATACGATGACTGGGTGCTCATCCGCAGCGATGTGGGCGACGCCTGCTATTACCTCTGGCCCGCCGGCAAGAGCGGCGACGAGCGCAAAGCCCTTGAGGCGATGGAGCGGGACGCCGAGCGCATCGGCCGCCCCATGTATCTGTATTCTGTCACGCTGGAGGCCAAGACCCAGCTGGAGGAGTGGTATCCCGGCAAATTCACCATCACCTCCGACCGGGCGGACTACGACTACATCTACGAGCAGGCCAATCTGGCGGAACTGCCCGGCCGCCGCTTTCAGAAGAAACGCAACCATGTGTCTCGTTTTATCCGTGAAAACCCCGACTGGCAGTTCCATTTCCTCACCAAAGAGGATCTGCCCGCCATCCGGGAGTTCAACAACGCCTGGTGTCAGCTGTACGAAAACAAGGACAATCCCGGCATCCAGACCGAACACGAATCCATTGAGATGCTGTTCAATCACTTTGACCGGCTGGACCTGCGGGGCGGCTACATTACAGCGGGGGGCAAGATCGTCGCCTTCTCCTTCGGCAGCCCCATCAACGACCGGGTGTTCGATACCCATGTGGAGAAGGCCCTGTACGATGTGAATGGAGCCTACAATATCATCAACCGGGAGATGGCCCGCAACGTCTGCGCGGGTTTTGACCTCATCAACCGGGAGGATGATGTGGGCGACGAGGGCCTGCGGACGGCAAAGCTGTCCTACAACCCGGATATCATCGAACCCAAGTATCTGGCCGCCCTGAACAAGTGACCGGGGCGCAATGCGCCGAAAGGGAGGGAAAGCAATCATGGACTGTTTGGCGAGGCGGGAGGAATTTCCCGCACTGGCGCAGCTGTTCGTCGACTCCTTCGGCGGAACCCTGCAGTTCGCCCGCACGGTGCTGGAGGAGTTTGCCGGAGAGGGGAACGTGTTCACCGCCCGGCAGGACGGCGTGTGCACGGCGCTGCTCTGCGCGGTGCCCGTGACGCTGCGCGGCCGCAAGGGCGTGTATTATTACGGCCTCACCACCCGGCCGGATCAGCGGGGCAGCGGCGTGATGACCGCCCTGATGGACGCCGCCGGCGAAGAACTGGCCCGCCGGGGCGCGGCCTTCGCGGTGCTGATCCCCGCAAACGCGCCGCTCTTTGCGTTTTATGCCAAACGCGGCTTTGAAAAAGCATTTTCAAAACGGGTGCTGCACCGTTCCGTGCGCAACAATCTGTGGGCGCAGGCGGAGTTCGACACCGTCACGGTGAAGGGGCTGCAGGCACTGCGCCAGAAGTATGTGCCGGAAGCGGTGGAACTGGACGCAAAGGGATACACGGCGGTGCTCACCGACCTGTACAGCATGGGCGTCACCAGCCTGTGCACCGACCACGGATACGGCCTCTTTTTCAAAAAGGGGAGCGAGATGCGCTTTGTGGAGCTTTTTGCGGACAGCGACCACGCCGCCGAACTCCTGCTGGAAGCCGCCCGCCAGAAGACCGGCGCCGAGAGCGCGGTGCTGGAACTGGGCGAAAGCCAGACGCTCTTTCTGGGCGAGGGCGCGCCGCGGGATTACGGCATGATCCGGTTTTTCGGCCAGCATTTTGATGTGCAGGATGCCTATATGCGCCTGATGCTGGACGATGAAGAATAAACAAAAAAGGTAGGAAGTGAATATGAACAACCAGCCACGGGAAACCCGGGAACAGCGCCCGCGCCGCCGCAGGCGGGGGCCCAGCGGCTGCCTGATCGCGCTGTTGCTGTTTGTCGTTCTGCTGATCGGCGGCGGCATCTGGGGCGCGTCGGTGATCGGAGAGATCGCCGGCAAAAACGCCACCATGGAGGAGGTCACGGTGACCGTTGAGCAGGGCGAAGGCCCCACCACCATCGCCAACCGCCTCGCCGAGGCGGGGGTCATCAAACGCCCCCTCGTCTTCAAGTACTATCTGCGCTACAAAGAGGCCGCCGGCAGCCTGCAATACGGCGAATTCACCCTGTACAAGGGCGAGAGTTACGATGAGATCATCGAGACCCTGAGCCAGTACGTCAAGCGGGACACTGTCACCGTCACCTTCCCCGAGGGGCTGACCGCGCAGCGGATGGCGCAGCTGATGGAGGAGAACGGCCTGTGTACCGCCCAGGAGTTTCTGGCCTGCGCCAACGGCGAGGACGGCTCGGATTTCAGCCAGTACGAGTTCTGGAACGAGATCCCGGACGACCCGGACATCTTCATGAAGTGCGAGGGATACCTCTTCCCCAACACCTATGAGTTCTTTTTGGACGACACGGTCTACAACTATGTGAACACCTTCTACGCCGAGTTTGACCGCCAGGTCACCCCCCAGCTGCGCCAGCAGGCGGCGGACCAGGGCTTCACCCTGGAGGAGGCCATCACCCTGGCCAGCTTTGTGCAGGAGGAGGCGGGCAACGCCGAGGACGCCCGTGTCTCCGCCGTGTTCCACAACCGGCTGGCGGAGGGCTCGCCCTATCCCCGGATGGAGAGCAACGTGAGCAGTTACGTCCAGAACCCGGACGACAACAACTACATCTACAACTGGATCGCCCCCTACTACGGCGGGTGGGACAACATCCCCGCCAACATCTACGCGGCCTACAACACCTACGAGCGGGAGGGCCTGCCCGCCGGTCCGGTCTCCAACCCGGGCATCGACGCCATCGTGGCCGCGCTGAACCCCGACCCGGAGTATCTGGAGGGGAAATATTACTTCTTTGTCACCGACAAGAACGGCAAATACTATTACGCCAAGACCATCAGCGAGCACGAGCGCAACAAGAGCATCGCGTTCTCGCAGTAAAGCGACAGACGGGGCGCTGAAAGAAAACTTTCAGCGCCCCGCTTTATGAAAAGGAGAGATGACCATGCTGCCGGTACCGGAACTGCTCAGCCCCGCGGGAGACCTGGAGCGGCTGGAATACGCCCTGCGCTACGGGGCGGACGCGGTGTATGCCGGGCTGCCAGAGTTTGGCATGCGCTCGGCGCCTCAGAACTTCACGCCGGAACAGCTGGCCGACGGAGCGGCCCTCTGCCATGCCCGGGGCAAAAAGCTGTACCTCACGCTGAACACCCTGCCCACCAACGAGGAGCTGCGGCAGATCCCCGGCGCCATCCGGGACGCCTGGGCCGCCGGAGTGGACGCCTTCATCGTGGCCGACCTGGGCGTGCTCTCGATGGTGAAGCAATATGCCCCCGAGGCGGAGATACACCTCTCCACCCAGGCGGGGGTCACCAACTGGGCCGCCGCCCGCGCCGCCTGGGAACTGGGGGCCAAGCGGGTAGTGCTGGCAAGGGAACTGACCTTACAGCAGATCGCGGAGATCCGGGCCAACACGCCGGAGGATCTGGAACTGGAGGCCTTCGTCCACGGGTCCATGTGCATGAGCGTCTCCGGGCGGTGCCTGCTCAGCCAGTACCTCGCCGGGCGGGACGCCAACCGGGGCCAGTGCGCCCAGCCCTGCCGCTGGAAGTACTATCTGATGGAGGAGACAAGGCCCGGGCAGTACATGGAGATCGGCGAGACGGAGGAGGGCAGCTATATCCTGAACGCCAACGACCTGTGCACCGCGCCCTTCATCGACCTGATCTGCGCCGCCGGGGTGGACAGCCTCAAGATCGAGGGCCGCGCCAAGACCCTCTACTATGTGGCCAGCGTCACCAGCGCCTACCGGCAGGCGCTGGACGCCTTTCTCGCCACCCCGCCGGGGGAGGATTTTCTGTGCCCCGAGCGGGTGCTGGACGAACTGGACCGCACCAGCCACCGCCGCTATTCGCCGGGGTTCTACTTTGGGCCTCAGAAGGCCCGGCAGGACACGAAGACCGGCGGCTATGTGCGCAAATGGGAGTTTGTGGGCGTGGTGGAAAGCTGGCACGAGGGGCTGGCCAAATGCACCCAGCGGGGCAAGTTCACCCTGGGCGACGAACTGGAGGCGCTGACGCCCAGCGGCGAGGTGGTGAAGCTTTCGCCCCCATGGCTGCGCAACGCCGAAGGGGAGAACGTCACCAGCACGCCCCATCCCATGATGCTCTACACCATGCCCAGCGAGGAGCCGCTGCCGCCCCACAGCCTGCTGCGCAAGCGGCTGCCGGAGGAATGAAGCCCGGGCCGCTATGCCCGCTGCTACGGAGGACTGCACGATGAAACGAATGCTTGCTCTCGTTTTGACCGCCTCGTTCGCGCTGGCCCTGACCGGCTGCGGCGGCGGAACAACGCCCGTCTCAACGCCCACAGCAACGCCCGCCCCTCCCGCCAGTGAGCAAAGCGAAAGCGCCGGCCGGAGCGAAGCCTCCCGGACCTGGACCGAGGAGGAGGTTCTGGAACTGTACAAGGCCGGCAGGGAAGAAGACTGGGAGATGGTGGACTGTGTGACCTTCCCCGACCAGGCCAGCGGCCTCGTGGGAGCCGTTCTGTTCCGGAACGGGGATGCCCGGACCGCCGGCGTTGCCTTTTTGGGCGCGGACGGCGCCTGCCGCATGGGCGGCACCGATGCGCAGCTTCCGGACGAGCCGGAATTTGAATACCTCGGCGGCGGCGCGGTGTCCTTCCGGCAGAAAGGGGAGGACGGCAAACTCCACGACCACACGATGAGCATCACCATCGAAGGCAGCAATGTGACCTTTAAATCGGTGGATCAATGAGCGAAAAAATGGGCGCGAACCCCTTTTCCGGGGGCTCGCGCCTGTTTTTGTCAATCCGCCCGCTGCCCGTCCCAGAAGGCGGCGAGCTGCCCTTCCAGTTCATCCGGCCCGTACAGAAAGCGGCAGTGCCGCCAGTGTTCGGGAAAAAGCTGGCGGTAGGCGGCGAAGGAGAACCGGTCGTCGATCAGCAGCACCACGCCCTTGTCCTCGGCGGTGCGGATGACCCGGCCCGCCGCCTGCAGCACCTTGTTGAAACCGGGGAAGCGATAGGCGTAGTCGAACCCGTCGCCCCGGGTGTCCTCATAATAGCGGCGCAGCATCTCCTGCCGGGGCCCCACCTGGGGCAGCCCCACCCCCACGACGGCCGCGCCGATCAGCCGCCGGCCCGCCAGGTCCACTCCTTCTCCAAACACCCCGCCCAGCACCCCGAAGCCCAGCAGCGAGGCGGAAGGGGCGGGGGTGAACCGGGCGAGAAACCCCTCCCGGGCGGCCTCGTCCATGCCCGCCTCCTGCACCAGGGTCTCCACCTCCGGGAACAGGCGGCAGAACGCCTCGTGCACCTGGGAAAGATAGCTGTAACTGGGGAAGAAGGCCATGTAGTTCCCTGTGTGTCCGGCCACCATGGCGCGCAGGTAGCGGGCAATGGCCTCCAGGCTCCCGTGCCTGTCCCGGTAGCGGGTGCTCACGTCGGCGGCGCAGAAAAGGCCCAGCCGCGCGGGGTCGAAGGGACTGGGCAGGGCGGCGGTCTTTGCCTCGGCGCAGCCCAGAATGTCCTTGAAATAGCCGGCGGGGGAGAGGGTGGCGCTGAACAGCACCGCGCCCCGCCCCTTGGCGAGGCTGGCGTCCACAAAGGCGCTGGGGTCGAGGCACAGCTGCCACACCCGCACCTCGCCGCCGCCGGCGCTCACCTGGGTGACAAAGTGGTCGTCGTACCACTCCGCCACCCGCAGGTATTGCCGCAGCTGGAAATAGAGTTCCAGCACCGCGTCGTGCGTCTCGCCCTCCCGGTGCTCCTCCAGCCATTCCTCCGCCGGGCCGGTGACCCGGCTCACGCAGCGGTCGAAGGCGGTGAGGGCGGGGGCGGAAAAGAAGGTGCGCTCCGGCTGCTCCTCACACTGGCGCCGCAGTTCGATGAAGGCCCGGTTGAGCCGGCCCAGGGCGGTCTTGAGCCGGCCACGCCCCTTGCCCAGCAGCTTGACGCAACGGTACACCTCGCTCTTGCACAGCGATGCCGAGTGCATCTCCCGGGCGCGGTCGGGCAGGTTGTGGGCCTCGTCCACCAGGAACAGATGGTCGCCGCCCGATTCAAAAAAGCGCTTCAGGTTCACCACCGGGTCGAACAGATAGTTGTAGTCGCCCACAATGACGTCGCACCAGAGGGAGAGGTCCAGCCCGAACTCAAAGGGACAAAGCTGGAAGCGCCGGGCCAGTTCCTCCAGTTTCGCGCGGGTGAAGTCGTCCTCGTCCAGCGCCTGCCACAGCCCGTCCCGCACCCGGTCGTAGTAGCCCCGGGCGTAGGGGCAGGCCTCCGGCGTGCACTCCCGCTTCTCCAAAAGGCATACCTTGTCCTTGGCGGTGAGGGTGATGCTTTTGAGGCGCAGCCCCGGCTGGCTTTGGCGCAGCCGCGCCAGCGCGCCCTCGGCGGCGGCGCGGGCGGTGGTGCGGGCGGTGAGGTAAAAGATGCGCCCGTCGCAGCCCTCGCCCATTACCTTCAGGGCGGGGAACAGGGTGCTCATGGTCTTGCCGATGCCGGTGGGCGCCTGGCAGAACAGTCGCTGGCCGTCCCGCAGGGTGCGGTAGACCCCTGCCGCCATGGCCCGCTGGCCCGCGCGGTACTCCGAAAAGGGGAAGCGCAGCGCCCGCAGGCTCCCGGTGCGCTGCTCCTGCCAGCTTTGCGCCCGCTGGGCCCAGGGAGCGTACCGGGCCAGAAGGTCCGTCACAAAGGCGTCCAGTTCATCGGCGGAAAACCGGCGGGAAAAGCGCACGATCTGCTCCTCGTCCACCTGAAAGTAGGTCAGGCGCACGCCGATCTCATCAAGACCCTGCTGCCGGGCCCACATGGCGGCGTACACCTGCCCCTGGGCCCAGTGGACCGGCTGCATCTCCTCGGTGATCTCCTCCAGCGGCACAGTCACGGTCTTGATCTCGTCCACCGTCACCAGTCCGTCCTCGGTGAAAAGGCCGTCCGCCCGCCCGTCGATGAGGTAGTCCACCCCCTCCACGGTGTATTCCTGTTTGAGGTAGACCTCGGCGTCGTAGCCCTTGCCGGCCGCCTTTTGCAGGCGGCGATGGATGCGCGCGCCCTCGGCGGCCCGGTCAAAGCCGGCAAAACGGCTGTCGATGCTGCCGGTCTGCAGCAGAAATTCCACCAGCTGCCGCACCGAAAGGTGTACCTGTGCCACGCGCCGCGCCTCCCTTCACACACAAGAAATGGGTGCCAAAGGCGAAAAACCTTCCGCCTTTGGCACCCATTGTACCACAAACACGCTTTGTCTGCACAAAAAGCTGGGCTGTGGCGCTGTCAAAATATGGAAACCTGTTGGACTTTACAGGCCGAGTTCCGCGCGCAGTTCCGCCGCCGCCCGGTCCACCGCGGCAAAGTCGATGGCCGCGCCGTACAACTGTTCCATGGCGTCGTGGCTGATCTTGGCCTCCCGCTGCATGGCGCTGGCCTGGCCCAGCAGTTCCGCGGCGGCGCGGCGGTTGAAGCGCAGGCGCTTTTTGCGGCAGCGCAGCTTGGATTTGTCCTCAAAGCGGCGGCAGTGGATGTTTTTCTGGCCCTCAAAGTCCATGGGATGCCAGCTGTTGGAGGTGAGGAAGGCCAGCCGCAGCGCGGGGATGAACAGGTGCTCGGTCTCGCCGGTGCCCAGCGGGCAGGGGCAGCTGATGATGCTGTACCCGCGGCGCAGCGCCTGCCTGCGCAGTTCGTCCAGGATCAGCCGGCCGCACAGGCCGTACTCGTCGTGCAGCACCACGACGGTGTCCGCCAGGGCGGGCACGGTGTTGTAAAAGGTGAGGATTCCCTTGGGCGTCACGGCGCTGAGCAGCCGCACCTGCTCCTCGCCCGCGCTCTCGCCCCGGGGCAGATAGCGCAGCGCCAGCCGCGCGGCAAAGGCCAGCGCTTTGTCGGTGTCGGTGGACCAGGCGGCGGTGGCGCGGCTGTCCGCCAGAAGCTTTGCGGCCCCGGCGATGTAGCTGGCCGCCCGCTCCTGCAGCGCTTTGCAGCGCATCGAGAGCCGCAGGATCTGCCCGCGGTTTTCGGTCAGCCGGGCCACGTCCATCGTGTGATACAGGCTCACCACCCGCTCACAGGCGCCGGGACAGGCCGGTTCCAGCGCGTGCGGAGGCGTTGCGTCCACCACGGCGGCGCGGGGCTCCTCCAGAATGACGCCGTCCAGGCTGTCCGGGTCGGAGGAGCAGTGAATGCGCTGCACCGGCAGGGCCGACGCCTCGGCCACGTCGCGCATCATCGTGCTCTTGCCGCAGCCGGGGCCGCTCTTGATGAGGTACATCTGCCGGTCCGGCTCCTGGCACAGGCGGTCAAAGTATCCGTGAAAACCATGGGGGCCCAGCGCGCCCAAGTAGAAATCCACATTCGCGGTCTGATTGTTCACAAGGATCCACCCCTTTCGTTAGTCCATGGTATGCAAAAACAAAAACAGCCGCCACACTGCGAGCCGTTTTTTTTCAGAAAAGGGATAGAATCAGGGCAGGACCGGCGAAGGAGGAGAGGGGAATGATCGTTCGTTGCGTGTTGGTGCTGCTCTTTGTGGTGTTCTTTGTGATGCTGTGCTGCCTCCATGTGAGCGGGCAGGATTGACCACAGCCCCAAACGGCGCAGAAAAGCCCGGCCGCGGATGCGGCCGGGCAAATTTTATGCGCGGGTGGGAACGATCTCCAGCCAGTATCCGTCCGGGTCCTGGATGAAGTAGATGCCCATCGACGGGTTTTCATAGCAGATGCAGCCCATCTGCTTGTGCTTTTCATGGGCCGCGTCGTAGTCGTCCACCCGGAAGGCCAGGTGAAATTCGCACTCGCCCAGGTCGTACTTCTGGGGATGGTCCCGCAACCAGGTGAGTTCCAGCTCAAAGGGCTCGCCGGGCACGGCCATATATACGATGATGAAGGAGCCGTCCGCCGCCGGCTTGCGGCGCACCTCCTCCAGCCCCAGTGCCTGTCGGTAAAATTCGAGGGAGCGGTCCAGGTCGCTCACATTGTAGTTTTCATGGATCATGGAAAATTTCATGGGAGAACTCCTTTCGCAAAGCTTTTGAACATTACAGCATGGAGGCGCGCAGTTCCTCGCCGCTCAGGGGGCTGAGCAGAGCGGGGGGCACGTCCAGAACGGTCTTGCAGCCGCGCTCGCCGGCCTGGTACATCCGCCAGAGGGCGCGGGCATAGGCCACCAGCACGCTGGAGGTAAACTCGGGGTTGGAGTCCAGCTTCAGCCGGTACTCGATCACATGGGTATTGGCGCCCTCCGGGCCGGTCTTGCCGGTGCGGATGACCATGCCGCCGTGGGGCAGGCCCGCGTGATCCCGCAGCAGTTCCTCCTGGCTGACGAAATGCACGGTGGTGTCGTAGTCGGCAAAGTAGTTGGGCATCTCCTTGATCTCTTTTTCGATGCGGGCGGTGTCCGCGCCGGGCTTGGCCACCACAAAGCACTCCCGGGTGTGTTTCTGCCGGGTGGTCAGAACGGGCTGGCTGCCGCTGCGCACCGCCTCCAGCGCGCTCTCCACCGGAACGGTGTACTGGCGCGCGTCCTGCACGCCCTCGATGCGGCGGATCGCGTCGGAGTGGCCCTGGCTCACGCCCTTGCCCCAGAAAGTGTAACTCTCGCCCTGGGGCAGCACGGCGCTGGCGTATACCCGGTTCAGCGAGAACAGACCCGGGTCCCAGCCCACCGAGATCAGGCCGAGGGTGGACGCCTCCTTCGCGGCGGCGTCCACCACTGCAAAGTGCTCGGGGATGCGGGCGTGGGTGTCAAAGCTGTCCACCACGTTGAACCAGCGGGCCAGCGCCGGGGTCTGCTCGGGCAGATCGGTGGCGCTGCCGCCGCACAGGATCATCACGTCGATCTCGTCCTTCATGTCGGCGGCGCTGTCGGCGGCCAGCACCGGCACGCCCGCCGTCGCCGTGCGGATGGAGGCGGGGTCGCGCCGGGTGAACACGGCGGCCAGCTGCATATCCGGATTCTGGGCAATGGCGTACTCCACGCCGCGGCCCAGATTCCCGTAACCCATAATACCAATGCGGATCATATTCATTCCTCCGTCTCGTTAAGGTCTACACGCGGAATACCCGTGGCGGGAATCCTCGTTCAGGTGCAAACCGGGCGGGCGGTGGAAGACCACCGCCCGCCCGGTGCGATGCTGTTTAAACAATACCACATTCCTTGCCGCCGCACAAGGGGAAAGCTGCCGCAGGTGCTGCGCTCTCAATAAACCGGGCGCAGGCAGTTGGCCAGGAACGCCCGGGTCTTCTCCCGCCGGGGGGCGCCGAACACCTCATCCGGCGTTCCCGCCTCCTCGATCACGCCGTCCGCCATAAAAAGCACCTGGTCGGACACGTTGCGGGCAAACTCCATCTCGTGTGTCACCACGATCATGGTGGTGTTCCGGCTCTTCAGCCCCTTGATCACCCGCAGCACCTCGCCGGTTAGTTCCGGGTCCAGGGCGCTGGTGGGCTCGTCGAAGCACAGAATGTCCGGCCGGAGCGCCAGCGCCCGGGCGATGGCCACCCGCTGCTGCTGCCCGCCGGACAGCTGGAAGGGGTAGTGGCTCAGTTTGTCGCCAAGGCCCACCTGGCCCAGCAGCGCCTGCGCCTGCGCCCGGTTTTCCGCCGCTGCCTGTTTGGCGCCCGCCTTGCCCAGCCGCTCCCGGGCCAGCAGATCCATGGCCAGAGTCACGTTCTGCAGCGCGGTGTACTGGGGAAAGAGATTGAAGTTCTGGAACACCAGGCCGAAGTGCAGCCGCTTTTGCCGCACCGGCTGGGTGCATGCGGGCCCCCACAGTTCCTCGCCTTTCACATACAGCTGGCCCTCGTCGGGCGTCTCCAGAAAATTCAGACAGCGCAAAAGGGTGGTCTTGCCGCTGCCGGAGGAGCCGATGATGGAGAGGGCCTGGCCCTGTTCCAGCTTGAAATCCACGCCGCGCAGCACCTGCGTGCCGCCAAAGGCCTTGCGCAGGCCCTTCACCTCCAGGATCGCCATGTCCGTCACCCCCTGTAATAACTCAGCTTTTTTTCGGCCCAGCCGAACAGCAGCGTCAGCCCGCCGTTGAAAACAAGATAGAACACGCCGGTGTAGAACAGCGGCCACAGCAGCGCCCGCTGGGCGGTGATGTCCTGGGCGGCCCGGATCACTTCGCCCACGGCGATGACCCGGGCGAGGCTGGTGTCCTTCACCAGGGTGATGATCTCGTTGCTCATGGGGGCAAGGATGCGCTTGACCACCTGCAGCAGCACCACCCGGAGGAAGATCTGCCCCCGGGTCATGCCCAGCACCTGTCCGGCCTCCCACTGACCCTGGGGAACGCCCTCGATGCCGCCCCGGTAGATCTCGGAAAAATAGGCCGCGTAGTTGATGATGAAGGCCGCCAGCACTGCCGCCAGCCGGTTTTGTACCGGCATGCCGAAGGCGAGGCCCGGCACATAAAACACCACGATCACCTGCAGCATCAGCGGGGTGCCCCGGATGATCCAGATAAAGGTGCGGGTGAGCCAGCGCAGCGGTGCAAAGCGGCACATGGAGCCAAAGCATACCACCAGCCCCAGCGGCAGCGCCGCGGCCAGTGTGCCGGCAAAGATCACGACGGTGGTTTGAAACCCTTTCAGCAGTTCCAGAGTGACGTCCCAAAACGACATGAATAAAACTCCTTTTTCCGGCGGGCCCGGGCGCGCCAGGATTGCAGACCTGCGCCGCCCGGGGCCGATGGCCCCGGACGGCGCGCGTTCAAATGGTTCTTAAGGATTTTTCGATCAGGCGCTCGGTTCCAGCGTGACCAGCACCGAGGGATACTTTTCCGACAGCGCCGCCACGGTGCCGTCGTCGGTCAACTCCTGCAGCGCGGTGTTGATCTTTTCGGTCATGTCGCTGCCCTTGCGCAGGCCGATGCCGTACTCCTCCTTGGAGAGTTCGATGCCGTCCGCCACCATCAGGTCGGCGTAGTCGGTGCCCTCGCCCACCGAGGCGTAGGCCATCACCGCGTCGATCACCGCCACGTCGGCGGTGCCGGATTTCAGTTCCAGCAGGGTGTCGCGCTGGGCCTGCACGGTGGTGAGCTGGGCGTCCTTCAGCACGTCCTCCGCTTCCACGCTCTTCTGGCCCGCGCTGCCCGCCTCCGCCACGATCTTCGCGTTTGCCATGCTGGCAAGGTCGGTGTAGACGCCGGCGTTGGCGCTGTTGATCACACAGACCTGCATGTTGCCGCTGTAGGGGACAGAGAAGTCCATATTCTCCTTCAAATCGTCCGAAATGGTCATGCCGTTCCAGATGCAGTCGATGTTTTTGCTCTGGAGTTCAAACACCTTCTGATCCCAGTCGATCTCCACGAACTCCGGGGTGACACCCAACTTTTCGCACACCACCTCGGCCAGTTCCGTGTCAAAGCCGATCAGCTTGTCCGGGTTTTCCGGGTCGTAGTAATTCATCGGCTCAAACAGGGTGATGCCGATCTTCATGGTGCCCTTTTCCTTCACATACTCCCAGTCGGACTCGCCGGTCTGCCCGCAGCCGGCCAGCAGGGAGGCGGCCAGTACGGCGGAGGTCAAAAACGATACAGCCTTTTTCATGGTGTTCCCTCCAGCAAAGCAAAATGCTTTATTACTTTATCATGCTAAAAGCATAACATATGGGGGTTCGGATTGCAATAGGGCAGAGGGAGCCCGGTCCAAAATCGGTGTTCCACACAATCGCGGCGGCACAGAAGGGGGAGCGATTGTGCGAAAGCGACAAAAAAGCCGCGCGGGATACCCTGCGCGGCATGAAAAGCGTTATGTACGGGGCGCGCCATCCGGGGCGTCCAGCATCCGGGGGAACAGCACCGCCAGTTCCTTCTGCCACCAGGGCCAGTCGTGGCTCACGTCCGTGCCCCACAGATCGGTGCGCACCGGCAGGCCCCTGGCCGCCAGCGCGGCGTCAAAGGCGCGGGTCTCGGCCAGGAAACGGTCCTCATAGGGGCCCTGCCCGCAGCAGAGCAGGAAAGGGCCGGTATATTGGGCAAGCTGGGCGGCGGGGATGAGCCGCAGATAGTCGGTGGGGCTGTTGCGCAGGGTCAGGTCGTCGGCATAGCCGCCGAACCAGCCGCGGGCGGTGTAGCTGCCGGACAGGCAGACCGCGCCGCCAAAAAGGTCCGGCCGGCGCAGATAGAGGTTCGCGGCGTGGCCGGCGCCCAGGCTGATGCCGGCGGCAAGCAGCTTTTCACCGGCCGGTAGAGCGCACAGTTCCCGGGCGCGGGGGACCAGCTCCCGGGTGAGCCAGCAGAACCAGCGCTCCTGGTTTTCCGCGCGCCGGCGGCCCTCGCCGTCGGAAAGCCAGCTTTCGGCGTCGATGCTGTCGGCGCAGACCAGCCGCAGCCGGCCCGCGTCGATCAGAAAGCCCAGCGCGTTCACAAGGCCCCGGTCCTCCCAGTCGTAGAAGCGCCCGCCCTCGCAGCTGAAGGCAAGGCACACCGGCCCGCCGTGTCCGTAGACCTTGAATTCCATCTCCCGCTTCAGATATTCGCTGCGCTCCTTATAATATTGTATGACCATGGTGTGTGCACGCCCCTTTTTCAGCACTTTCATTCAGTATAGCAAAAGCGGGCGACGGCGGCAAGGGATTTCACTGTGCTTGACAAATTCCCGGGAAAGAATACAATATGCTACAACTTCGCACAAAACGCGGGAGGGGAAAGAATCATGTACACAGAACAGAAGAGCCCGGCCAAACCGGGCAGGCCGCGGCAGCGGCTGGCGGAGGCACTGGCCGCCATCCGGGCGTATGCGGACGCAAAGAACGTGAAGATCAGCGCCAGACGCTACGGTGTGGACGCCATGGGCGCCATGGCCCAGGGCCTCTTTGCCTCGCTGCTCATCGGCACCATCCTGAACACGGCGGGCACCCAGCTGGGGCTGGAACTGCTCACCCAGATGGGCGGCTTTGCCTCGTCGGTGGCGGGGCCCGCCATGGCGGTGAGCATCGGTTTCGCGCTGAACGCCCCGGCACTGGTGCTGTTCTCCCTCATCACCGTGGGGCGGGCGGCCAACAGCCTGGGCGGCGCGGGCGGGCCGCTGGCGGTGCTGGTCATCGCCATCCTGGCCTGCGAGGCGGGCAAGCTGGTCTCCAAGGAGACGAAGGTGGACATCCTGGTCACCCCCCTTGTGGCCATCTTTACAGGCACGGCGCTGGCGCTGTGGTGGGCGCCGGCCATCGGCAGGGCGGCCTCCGCCGTGGGCACGGTCATCATGTGGGCCACCGAACAGCAGCCCTTCGTCATGGGCATCGTGGTCAGCGTGATCATCGGCGTGGCCCTCACGCTGCCCATCTCCTCAGCGGCCATCTGCGCGGCGCTCTCCCTCACGGGCCTTGCCGGCGGCGCGGCAGTGGCCGGCTGCTGCGCGCAGATGGTGGGCTTCGCGGTGCTCTCCTTCAAGGAGAACCGCTGGGGCGGGCTGGTGAGCCAGGGCCTCGGCACCTCCATGCTCCAGATGGGCAACATCCTGAAAAACCCCCGCATCTGGCTGCCCGCCATCCTCACCAGCGCCGTTACCGGGCCGCTGGCCACCTGCGTGTTCCGGCTGGAGATGAACGGGCCGGCGGTCTCCTCCGGCATGGGCACCTGCGGACTGGTGGGGCCCATCGGCGTGTACAGCGGCTGGGTGGCGGACGTCGCCTCCGGTGCGAAAGGGGCCATCACCGCTTTCGACTGGACGGGCCTTGCGCTGATCTGTGTGGTGCTGCCGGCGGTGCTGTGCTGGCTGCTGGGGACCCTAATGCGCCGCAGGGGATGGATCCGCCCGGGCGATCTCGCGCTGGAAAGCTGAAAAAAACGCAAAAAAGCGCTTGTAATCAACGATCGCTTGTGGTATACTATATCGGCAATACGCACGCATTGCTTTGCTTTTTTGTGCCCGCAGGGGTTGAAAAGCATGCATGCAATGCGGAGGAAAAACAATTTATTGGAGGATTTGACAATGGCAGTAGTATCTATGAAGCAGCTTCTGGAAGCCGGCGTGCATTTCGGTCATCAGACCCGCCGCTGGAACCCCAAGATGGCGAAGTACATCTTCACCGAGCGCAACGGCATCTACATCATCGACCTGCAGAAGACCGTGAAGAAGCTGGACGAGGCGTACAACTTCGTGCGTGAGGTCGCGGCCGACGGCGGCGAGATCCTGTTCGTGGGCACCAAGAAGCAGGCCCAGGAGTCCATCCGCGACGAGGCCACCCGCTGCGGCATGCACTATGTGAACGCCCGCTGGCTGGGCGGTATGCTCACCAACTTCCGCACCATCCGCAAGCGCATCGACCGCATGGAGCAGCTGCACAAAATGAGCGAGGACGGCACCTTTGATCTGCTGCCCAAGAAGGAAGTTGCCAAGCTGGAGCTGGAGATCGAGAAGCTGGAGAAGTTCCTGGGCGGTGTGAAAGAGATGCACGGTCTGCCCAAGGCCATGTTCATCGTTGACCCCCACAAGGAGCGCATCGCTGTCTCCGAGGCCCGCAAGCTGCACATCCCCATCGTGGCCATTGTGGACACCAACTGCAACCCCGATGAGATCGACTATGTGATCCCCGGCAACGACGACGCCATCCGCGCCGTGAAGCTGATCGCCGGCGCCATGGCCGACGCCGTTCTGGAGGGCCGTCAGGGCCAGCAGGACGCTCCTGCCGAGGAGACCGAGGCCGCTGAGCAGGCCGAAGCCTGAGACCGATCGACAAAGAGACAGGAAAGGGGATTTCTAAAATGGCTTTTACCGCACAAGACGTGAAGAACCTGCGCGAGCAGACCGGTTGCGGCATGATGGACTGCAAGAAGGCGCTGACCGAGGCCGGCGGCGACTTTGAAAAGGCTGTGGAGTACCTGCGTGAGAAGGGCCTGGCCGCCGCGCAGAAGAAGGCCGGCCGCATCGCCGCCGAGGGCATGGTCTATGCCTGCGTTGAGGGCAATGTGGGCGTTGTTCTGGAAGTGAACGCCGAGACCGACTTCGTGGCCAAGAACGAGATGTTCCAGACCTTCGTGAAGGACGTGGCCGCCGTTGTGGCCCAGCAGAACCCCGCCGACGTGGACGCGCTGCTGGCCTGCAAGATGGGCGACGAGACCGTGGAGGCTGCCCTGAAGGAGAAGATCCTGGTCATCGGCGAGAACATCAAGATCCGCCGCTTTGTGCGCTACGAGGGCGTGTGCGCCGCCTACATCCATGCCGGCGGCACCCATGCCGTGCTGGTGCAGTTCGACACCACCCCCGAGGTGGCTGCCAACCCCGCCTTCGCCGCCTACGGCCGCGACGTTGCCATGCAGATCGCCGCCGCCAACCCCGGCTACCTGTGCGAGAGCGAAGTGCCCGCCGAGGTGCTGGACAAGGAGAAGGAGATCCTGCTGGCGCAGATCGCCAACGATCCCAAGAACGCCAACAAGCCCGACGCCATCAAAGAGAAGATGGTCCAGGGCCGCATCGGCAAGTTCTACAAGGAGAATTGCCTGGTGGATCAGGAGTTCGTCAAGGATCCCGAGCTGACCGTTGCCAAGTACACCGACAAGGTGGCCAAGGAACTGGGCGGCGACATCAAGATCGTCAAGTTCACCCGCTACGAGAAGGGCGAGGGCCTGGAGAAGCGCGTGGACGATTTCGCCAGCGAAGTTGCCGGCATGGTGAAGTAAGCCAAGACCTGTAAAGGTTGAATGATTCACAAAGAGAGTGAGCGGACCGCTCACTCTCTTTTTTTGTGCCGCGCGGTATGCGGCTTTGCGCAAGGGACCGTGGAGAACGGCGGGAACGAAGCCCGCGCGGCAATGCGCTGTGTGACGAAACCGTCACCCGCGCGGCCGAAAAATGCATTATACTAAAGGGGAAAGGGGGAGAAGAGACCATGAACGTGCTGCTTGTGGAGGACGAGGAGGCCATCTCCCGTCCGCTGGCGACACTGCTGCGCACCGAGGGCTGGAGCATCGAGATCGCGCCCACCGCCGCCCGCGCCCGGGAACGGATCGGCGCGTGCTCTTTTGATGCCGCCCTCATCGATCTTGGCCTGCCGGACGGCAGCGGCTACGAGGTGTGCCGCGCGGTGCGGGCGGCGGGGGATGCGGCGGTGATCATCCTCACCGCCCGCAGCGATGAGGACAGCGTGGTGCGTGCCCTGGAGGAAGGGGCGGACGACTATGTGGCAAAGCCCTTCCGCGCGCGGGAACTGGTCAGCCGTCTGCGGGCGGTGCTGCGGCGGCGGGGCGCAAAGCCGGCGGCGGTGTTCGGCGCGCTCACGGTGGACGCCCGCTCGGCCCAGGTCACGCTGGACGGCGCTCCCGTCCAACTCACCGCCCAGGAATACCGTCTGCTGCTGCTTCTGGTCTCCCAGGCCGGGCGGGTGTGGGAGCGCGGGCAGCTGCTGCAGGCCCTGTGGGACGAGGGCGGCGCCTTTGTGGAGGACAATACTCTCACCGTCACCGTCAAGCGGCTGCGGGAAAAGCTGGGCCGGGAGGGCGCGCGCGTCGTCACCGTCCGGGGCATCGGCTACCGATGGGAGGATAAGCCATGAGAAGCCGGGAAGCAAAAACCTTTTTGCTGGAGATCCTGCTGGCCGGGGCGCTGTCCGCCGCGGCGGGGGCGTTTTTCTGCGACGCGGGCGCGGCGCTCTTTGCCGCGCTGTGCGGCGCCGCCTGTCTGGCACTGGCCGCCGGGTTCTGCACCCGGCGCGCCCGGGAGATCGACCGGCTCTCCGAGTATCTCGCCAGCGTCTACACCGGCGGCCGCATCCTGGACATCCGCACCCAAAAAGAAGGGGAGTTGAGCGCCCTGCGGGACGACATCTACAAGATCACCACCGTCCTGGGCGAACAGAAAGGGGCGCTGGAGGCGGACAAGCGCCTGCTGGCCGACTTTCTGGGCGACGTGGCCCACCAGCTGAAAACGCCTATCGCCGCCATCCTGCTGCAGACCGAACTGTGGGAGGGCGAGGCCGTGCCCCCGGAGGAAAAGGCCGCCTGCGCCCGCCGCGTGGCAGAGGCAGCCGAGCGGATGCGCTGGCTGGTGGAACAGCTGCTCAAACTCTGCCGTCTGGACGCCGCCGTCGTCCGGTTCGACCGACAGCCTGTCGACGCCGGCGGACTGCTGCGGGAGGCCGCGCGGCTGGTCGGGCCGCTGTGCGCGGACCGCGGCGTGTCCTTGCGGGTGGAAGAGGGGCAGGCCCGCTGCCTGTGCGACAGGGCGTGGACGCTGGAGGCGCTGACGAACCTGGCAAAGAACGGGGCGGAGCACACGGATGCCGGCGGCACAGTGAGGCTTTCCTGCGAAGGGAATACGCTTTACACGGAACTGGCGGTGGAGAATGACGGCCCGCCCATTGCCCGGGAAGAATTTCCCCACCTGTTCCAGCGGTTCTGGCGGGGCAGGGACGCCGCCCCCGGCAGCGCGGGCATCGGCCTGGCGCTGGCAAAGGCCATCGCCCAGGGGCAGGGGGGAACGGTGCGGGCGGAAAACGGGCCCCACGGCCCCCGCTTCGTGCTGCGCTTCTATTCGGATGACCAAACTGTCACCCGCCCGTCACCGGGCAGTCACCCCGGCGGCGTATCCTGAGAGGCGAAAGGAAGGGATACCATGTCGTTTTTACAGGTGGAACAACTCACAAAAGTGTACGGCGCGGGGGATGCGGCGGTGCGGGCGCTGGACGGCGTGTCGCTGACCGTGGAGCGGGGCGAGTTCGTGGCGGTGATGGGGGCGTCCGGGTCGGGCAAATCCACGCTGCTGCATCTGCTGGGCGGGGTGGACAGGCCCACTTCCGGCCGCATCACCCTGGACGGCGTCTCGCTCTATGACCAGAAAGAGGAGGAGCTGACGGTGTTCCGCCGCCGGCAGATCGGACTCGTGTACCAGTTTTACAATCTGGTGCCGCTTTTGACGGTGGAGGAGAACCTCACCCTGCCCCTGCTGCTGGACGGCCGCTCCGCCGACCCCGCCCGGGTGCTGGACCTGCTGGCCCGCCTGGGCCTGGAGGGCAAGCGCCGGGCCTTTCCGGCCCAGCTTTCGGGCGGTCAGCAGCAGAGGGTGGCCATCGCCCGCGCCCTCATCACCCACCCGGCGCTGCTGCTGGCGGACGAGCCCACCGGCAATCTGGACTCCGCCGCCAGCGAGAAGGTGATGCGGATGCTGGTGCGGCTCAACGAGACCACCGGCCAGACCATTGTGATGATCACCCACGACGAGACGCTGGCATTGCAGGCCAGGCGCATCCTCCGCCTGCGGGACGGCCGCATCGTGAAAGACGAGGTGCGGGCATGAAAGCGATGTTCCTCATCACCTGGCGGCAGTGGCTGCGGGGCGGCGCGCGCACCTGGTTCGTGGCCTTCTCCGCCCTGGTGTGCTCGGCCATGCTGGCGGCGGTGCAGTTCGGCGGCCTTTCTCTTGCCGCGTCTTTTCAAATGGAGTCCGGTTTTTCCCAGATCGTGCTGGCGGCGGCACAGCTGGTGGCGGCGCTGCTGGTGGTGTTTCTGGCGGTGCTGCTGCGGGGCGCCTTTGTGATGTCCCTGGCCCAGCGCACCCGGATGCTGGGCCAGCTGGCCAGCGTGGGGGCCACCCGCCGCCAGCTGCGCCAGAGCGTGTGGCTGGACGCGCTCTTCCTCTCGGCCTTTTCCGCGCCGCTGGGGGTTGCGTGCGCGGCGGGCGGGCTGGCCGTCACCTTCCGGCTGCTGGCGCCCTTCCTTGAGGAATTGACGGTGCGGGGCGTGCGGGAGGTGCATCTCATCATCACCCCCGGCGCGGTGGCGCTGGCGCTGGCCTGCCCGGTGATCACCCTGCTGCTGGCCGCCAGAGGCGCGGCCCGGCGTGCGGCGCGCCTGACGCCCATCGAGGCGGTGCGGGGCGCCGCCGAGACCCCGCCCCGCAGTGTCCGGCGCCATGAACCCCGCAGCGCGGCCGCCCTGCTGGCGAGCCGCAGCGTGCGGCGGGCCGGCGGGCGCTTTCGCACCCAGGTCAGCGTCATCGTGGTGTGCGCGCTGCTGATCTGTATGGCGGATGGCTTTTGCCGCGGCCTGCTGCAGGGGTACGAGAGCCAGTTTGCAACCTATTCCTACCGGGTCTACCTCTGGGCGAAAAACATCGACACCGCCCAGCTGCTCACAAGTCTCCGGCAGACGGCGCACAACATTACCGGCGACGACGTTTGGGTCACCGAGCGCACCGGCTGGCGCGTGTGGGAGAGCGAGACCCGCAGCGCCGTCCTCATCACCCTGGACGACGAGAGCTTTGCCCGGTGGTACGGCGGCGCGCTGCCCGAGGCGCAGGGCGGCCTCGCCTGCGTGTACGCCCCGCCGGAGGACGGCCGGGCGGCGTTTTCCGCCGGCGAATCGCTGAACGAGGGCACGGAACAGGCTATGGCGGTAACAGACGTCTGCACCTCGCCGCTGCCGGCGGGGGTGCTTTGGCAGAACACCTACATGTCCATGTATCCCAATGGGGTGCTCGTCACCAGCCAGGGCGCCTTTGACGCGCTGCGGGGCACGGCGGTCACCGGTGAGGACAAGCGGGAATTCGAGTTCTTTGTGGACACGGAGGACTCTTCCCGTCTCACCCCCGCGCTGCAACAAACGCTGGCGGAGCTGGGCGCCAGTGAGCGCTACGCCGGCGGCCAGACCAACACCGGCTGGCAGATCGAGGACCTCACTCCCACCTCGCCCACCCGGGTCTACCAAAAGGCGGTGCGGGTGCTGTTGAACGTTTTTGCCGGCGGATTTGAGGTTCTGGCGGCGCTGGGGTGTGCCGCGGCGCTGCTGGGTTCCATCGGCGCCGAGACCCAACTGCGCCGGCGGGAGTTCGCCCTGCTGCGCAGCGCAGGCATGGCCCGGAGAGATGTGGCCTCCATGCTGCGGCGGGAAACGCTGCTGCGCTGTGCCTGGGGCCTTGGGATAGGTCTGCCGGCGGGCGCCGCGGTCTGGCTTTGCGCCGCCCGGTGGCTGCTGGGCAACTATATGTTCGGTCACACGCTGCCCGCTCTGCTGGTATCGGTGCTGCTCTGCGCCGGCGCCATCGGGCTGGGCACGCTGCTGGTGTGCCTTTTGGCCGAAAGCGGCGCGGTGCGCACCGCCCTCTCCAGTGATATCCGAAGCGACCTGCTGCGCGAGTAAGATGCCTGGGCGGCAACAAGGGCGCCGGGCAGCTTCGCACGACCCGCGGGCAGTGAATAAAGTGTTTTTTTATTCGATGCCTTGCAATCTGAAAGAGATTGTGTTAGACTTTAGTTGAGTAAAAAGTCAAAGGATGTGCGAGGTGTATCATGGTTGAGAAAGCTCGTCTGAAAAATCAAACCACCAAAGCCCTGTTTGAAGCGATCCTCTCGCTGGAAAATATGGAGGAGTGCGATACCTTTTTTGAGGACCTCTGCACCATGAAGGAACTCGCCGATATGGCGCAGCGCCTGGAGGCGGCCAAGATGTTGCTGGACGGCAAGACCTACGAACAGATCGTCCGGGAGGTGGAGATCAGCACCGCCACCATCAGCCGCATCAATCGCTGCATCCAGTACGGCAACGGGGGCTATGCGCTGATCATCAACCGGCTCAAGGAAAAAGAGCAGGCCTGAAGAAACCAAAAAACACGGCCGGCCGCGAAAGCGGCCGGTCGTGTTTTTTAAGCGAAACGCACCTGCGCCCGCACCCGTTTTTTCAGTGCCTCACGGCTGCTGGCGAAACCGCAGGTTGCCCTCGTCGTCCATGTAGTCCACAATGGCGAGGCTGGTGAGTTTGTAGCCCTGGCTGCGCAGTGCCTTGCCGCCGGGCTGGAACCCCTTTTCAATGGCGATGCCGATGCCGCCCACCGTGGCGCCCGCCTGCTTGCACACGTCCAGCAGGCCGTGCATGGCCTTGCCCACCGCCAGGAAATCGTCCACGATCAGCACCTTGTCCTGCGGGCCGAGGAATTTTTTGGAAAGGGTGATGTCGTAGTCCCGCCCATAGGTGAAGGAATGAACGGTGGAGGTGTACACATCCCCGTCAATGTTTTTGCTTTTGGCCTTCTTGGCAAACACCACAGGCACATGAAAGTGGCGGGCGGTCATGCAGGCGATGGCAATGCCGGACGCCTCAATGGTAAGGATCTTGTTGATCCCGTCGTTCTTGTAAACATCATAAAACGCCTTGCCGATCTCATCCAGCAGCGCAACGTCCAACTGATGATTCAAGAAACAATCCACCTTCAAAACATTGCCGGGGCGAACCTGCCCCTCCCGAATGATCCGTTCTTCCAGCAACTGCATACCAGCAACTCCTACCTTTATGGAAATAATACACCTATTATGACAAAAAACGCCGCCTTTTTCAATGGCCTGCGCAAAGAAAACACAGCCGCGGCCGGAAAACCTGCTTCAGCGGCTGTTCTTTGTCGTCGATGGTCAATTATTTGAAAAACAAGGCGAAAAATTTATGCAAAGTATCCACTATGCCGCTTTACAACGGTAAAAAGTATGTAAAAATAGCGAATTGTATCTTGCGGCGAATGTGATTATAATGTTAGGAAACAAAGATTCGGGAAAGCGACGGAGGAGCGCTGCTCTCCCGGATCCCCAAAACAGGAGGGAACACATATGAAAAAGTTTTTGAGTGCCGCGCTGGCGGCCGCTATGGCGTTCAGCCTGGTGGCCTGCGGCTCTACCCCTTCGTCCTCCGCGGGTTCTGCGCCCGCTTCTGAGGGCACTTCCGCCCCCGCCTCTGCTTCTGAGGGCGCTTCCGCCACCGGCGGCGTCTTCAAGATCGGCGGCATCGGGCCCACCACCGGCGGCGCCGCCACCTACGGCAACGCTGTGAAGAACGGCGCTCAGATCGCCGTGGATGAGATCAACGCCAAGGGCGGCATCCAGTTCGAACTGAACTTCCAGGATGACGAGAACGACGTTGAGAAGGCCGTGAACGCCTACAACACCCTGAAAGACTGGGGGATGCAGGTGCTGCTGGGCACCGTTACCACCCAGCCCTGCCTGAGCGTTGCGCCCGAGGCTGCCGCGGACAACATGTTCCTGCTGACCCCGTCCGCCTCCAACGTGGACGTCATCGCGGAGGACAACGCTTTCCAGGTCTGCTTCACCGACCCCAACCAGGGCATTGCCTCCGCTGATTACATTGCGGACAACGGCCTGGCTACCAAGATCGCCATCATCTACGACAGCTCCGATGCCTACTCCAAGGGCATCCGCGACAAGTTCGTGGAAGAGGCCGGTACCAAGGGCCTGGAGGTCGTTGCTGACGAGGCCTTCACCGCCGACAGCAAGACCGACTTCTCCGTGCAGGTCCAGAAGGCCAAGGACGCCGGCGCCGAGCTGGTGTTCCTGCCCATCTACTACAATGAGGCCAACCTGATCATTCAGGAGATGGATAAGCAGGGTTACGACGCGCTGATCTTCGGCTGCGACGGCCTGGACGGCCTGCTGACCATCGAGGGCGCCGATCTGTCCCTGTTCGAGGGCGTCATGCTGCTGACCCCCTTTGTGGCGGATGCCGACGACGAGGCCACCCAGGCTTTCGTCACCAAGTACCAGGAGCAGTACGGTGAGATCCCCAACCAGTTCGCTGCCGACGCTTACGACGGTGTGTACACCATCCTGGCTGCCATTGAGCAGTCCGGCGCGACCGCTGATATGGACGCTTCCACCCTGTGCGACGCGTTGAAGGGCGCCATGACCCAGATCACGGTGGACGGCCTGACCGGCGAGGGCATGAAGTGGGCTGCCACCGGTGAGGTGAACAAGGCTCCCCGCGCCATGAAGATCCAGAACGGCGCTTACACCGCGATGTGATCGCGTAAACTCAATACAGCACCAAGGGGGGTGCCGGCGGAAAGCCGGCACCCTTTTTCCGTCAAAAAGGCGGCGCTTGCGCCATTTTTTTCTTGTGCGCACTTTAGAACAGTGCTATAATGAGTAAGATATTTGCGGGCCGGCCCTCCCCGATTTTGGAGGGGCGGGGGAAGGCCGGCGGAAGAAAAGGGGAATCGGGCATGGAGTTACTTTCCTATTTGATCAATGGCATCAGCCTCGGCAGTGTGTATGCCATTATTGCCCTTGGCTACACCATGGTGTATGGCATTGCCAAAATGCTGAATTTCGCCCACGGCGACGTGATCATGGTGGGCAGTTACATCGTGTTTATCGCGGTCAATCAGATGGGGATCCCGCCGCTGGCGGCGGTCCTGCTGTCCATGGTGCTGTGCACGGTGCTGGGGCTGGTCATCGAGCGGTTTGCCTACAAGCCGCTGCGGGGCGCTCCCTCGCTGGCGGTGCTGATCACCGCCATTGGCGTGAGCTATCTGCTTCAAAACCTGGCGCTGCTCATCTGGGGTTCCGACCCCAAGAACTTCACCTCTGTGGTGAATATCCACGCGCTGGAACTGCATCTGGCCGGCGGGCAGATCGTCGTCTCCTCCGAGACGGTGGTCACCATCATCTCGGCGGCGATCATCATGGTGGGATTGAGTGCTTTCGTCAACCACACCAAACTGGGCCATGCCATGCTGGCGGTCTCCGAGGACAAGGGCGCGGCGCAGCTGATGGGCGTGAACGTGAACTCCACCATCGCCCTGACCTTCGCCATCGGTTCGGCGCTGGCGGCGGTTGCCGGCGTGCTGCTGTGCTCCGCGTACCCCTCGCTGCAGCCCACCACCGGCGCGATGCCCGGCATCAAGGCCTTCACGGCGGCGGTGTTCGGCGGCATCGGCTCCATCCCCGGCGCCATGCTGGGCGGCGTGCTGCTGGGCGTCATCGAGATCCTGAGCAAGGCCTACGTCTCCACCCAGCTGGCGGACGCCATTGTTTTCGCGGTGCTGATCATCGTGCTGCTGGTGCGCCCCACGGGCCTGCTGGGCAAACCGATGAACGAGAAGGTGTGAGGTGGCCGTGATGAATGCTTTGAAAAACATGAAAAAGACCACGCGCAGCAATCTGATCACTTATGCGATCGTCGTGCTCTTTTACATCGTCGCCCAAGGCCTTGCCTCGGGCGGCATCCTGAACAACTCCATGAAGGGGATGCTGGTGCCCATCTGCACCTATGTGGTGCTGGCCATTTCCCTGAACCTCACCGTGGGCATTCTGGGCGAGTTGAGCCTGGGGCACGCCGGCTTCATGAGCGTGGGCGCCTTCTCCGGCGCGGTGTTCTGGGTGGTCAGCGGTTCCAACATGCCCTCTGTGCTGGGTCTGGCGCTCTCCATGCTCATCGGCGGTGTGGTGGCCGGCGTGTTCGGCTTTTTGATCGGCATCCCGGTGCTGCGGCTGCGGGGCGACTATCTGGCCATCGTGACGCTGGCCTTCGGCGAGATCATCAAAAATGTTCTGAACACCGTGTATCTGGGCATTGATTCCGCCGGGTTCCATTTCTCCATCAAGGATTCCGCCTCCATGGGCCTGGCGCCGGACGGCGACGTGATCATCAACGGCGCCATCGGCATCAGCGGCATGAAAAAGGCGTCCACCTTCCTGGCGGGCATCATCCTGATCCTGATCACCCTGTTCGTGATCCTGAACCTCATCAACTCCCGCGCGGGCCGGGCGATCATGTCCATCCGCGACAACCGCATCGCCGCCGAGGCCACCGGCATCAACGTGACCAAGTACAAACTGATGGCGTTCATCGTGTCGGCGGTGTTTGCCGGCATGGCGGGCGTTTTGTACGCGCTGAACTTTTCGGCGCTGGCCGCCAAGAAGTTCGACTACAACACTTCGATCCTGGTGCTGGTGTTCGTGGTGCTGGGCGGCATCGGCAACATCCGCGGCTCCATGATCGCGGCCACGGTACTGTATGTGCTGCCCGAACTGCTGCGCGGCGTGGCGGATTACCGCATGCTGGTGTATGCCATTGTGCTGATCGTGATGATGATCTTCAACCAGAGCCCGCAGATCGTGGCCTGGCGCGAGCAGATGGCCGAGCGGATCGCGGAGAACCCGAAGCTGCGTCAGTGGATGGCACGGCGCAAAAAAGATGGCGCGCAGAGCGAGAAGGGGGAGGCGTGAGGTATGGCACTGCTGGAAGTAACCAACCTGGGCATCGCCTTCGGCGGCCTGCAGGCTGTGGCGCAGCTTGATATGAAGATGGAAAAGGGCCAGCTGTACGGCCTGATCGGCCCCAACGGCGCGGGCAAGACCACGGTGTTCAACATGCTCACCGGCGTATATAAGCCCACCGAGGGCGACATCATCCTGGACGGCAGGAACATCACCGGCCAGCAGCCGGCGAAGATCAACCAGGCGGGCATTGCCCGCACCTTTCAGAACATCCGCCTGTTCAACCAGATGAGCGTGCTGGACAACGTGAAGATCGGCCTGCACAACCAGGTCAAGTATTCCATGTGGACCGGCATCTTCCGCCTGCCCGGCTTCCGGGAAAAGGAGCGCCAGATGAACAAGCAGGCGATGCAGCTGCTCAAGATCTTCGATCTGGACAAGGAGGCGGAACTGCCCGCCTCCAGCCTGCCCTACGGCAAGCAGCGCAAGCTGGAGATCGCCCGGGCGCTGGCCACCAACCCTAAGCTGCTGTTGTTGGACGAACCCGCCGCCGGCATGAATCCCAATGAGACGGAAGAACTGATGAACACCATCAAGGCGGTGCGCGACCGCTTTGATCTGGCCATCCTGCTCATCGAGCACGACATGAACTTCGTCATGGGCATCTGCGAGTACATCTATGTGCTGGACTATGGCCGGGTGATCGCGCAGGGCACCGGCGAATCCATCCGCAACAACCCCAAGGTCATTGCGGCATATCTGGGAGGTGACTGATCCATGGGCGAGATGCTTCGCGTGAGCGATATCAATGTCTTTTACGGTTCCATCCACGCCATCCGGGATATCTCCTTCCATGTGAACGAGGGGGAGATCGTCACCCTGATCGGCGCCAACGGCGCGGGCAAAACCACCACGATGCACGCCATCTCCGGCCTTCTCAAACTGAAGAGCGGCGAGATCGATTTCATGGGCCAGAAGATCAGCCACATGGAGGCGCACAAGATCATCCGGCTGGGGCTGGCCCAGGTGCCGGAAGGGCGCCGGGTTTTCAGCCACCTCTCGGTGCAGGAAAACCTGGAGATGGGCGCCTTCACCCGCAGGGACTCGAAGGATGCCATCGCGGACGATCTGGAAAGGGTGTTTGAGCGGCTGCCGCGCCTGAAGGAACGGCGCAAACAGCAGGCGGGCACCCTGTCCGGTGGCGAGCAGCAGATGCTGGCCATCGGCCGCGCGCTGATGTGCAAACCCAAAATGCTGCTGCTGGACGAACCCAGTATGGGCCTGTCGCCGCTGCTGGTGAAGGAGATCTTCCACATCATCGAGGATGTGAACCGGGACGGCGTGACCGTGCTGCTGGTGGAACAGAACGCCAAGATGGCGCTGGAGATCGCCGATCGTGCCTATGTGCTGGAGACGGGCACCATCAAGATGGAAGGCCCCGCCGACGAACTGGCCAACAACATCGAGGTGCGCAAAGCCTATCTGGGCTGCTGAGACCAAAAGAGCAGGGGAACATGCCCCTGCTCTTTTTTGCTGCCGGGCGGAACAAAACGCCGCCCCGGGCATATAGTGGGGTAGTCAACACCAACGTGTTGCCACACCATTTCATCAGGAGGTATGCCTCATGTCTATGCCCGTTATCGCGATGCATTCCAATCCCGTCACCATGTGCCAGGCCGTCACCGACCTGCTGGAGAGCATCGCCCTGGAGGAGACCGCTCTCAGCCATATCCTGAACGCTGAGGGCGAAAAGCTGCAGCGTGTCATCGCCATGGAGGATGTGGATTTCTGTCAGCTGATGGAGGTCAACGAGTCGGTGGCGAATATGGTCAATGTGGTGGCCACCATGGAGCAGGCGCTGAAGGATAAGCTGGAGTTCATCAGCAACAATCTGTATTATCCCGCCCGCGTGGAGTGACCCGGGGAATGCCTGCTGAAAAGCAGGCATTTTTTGCGCCGAAGGGCTTGACAGAATGCGATCTTTTCGGTATTATATATAAGCGGCTTTTGAAACCGCAGTATAAACTGGAAAGATGGCTGAGCTGGTCTAAGGCGCACGACTGGAAATCGTGTGTGGGCCATAAACCCACCGAGGGTTCGAATCCCTCTCTTTCCGCCAGAACGGGGCAGATGCTTTGCGCTTGCCCCGTTTTTGTTTGTGGATACAAGGAGAGACCGATGAAACAGTACTTTCCCTTCCCGCGGCGGTCGGGCGGAGCCCCTGGGCCCTCCAAACCCGCGGTGGCAGTTGGCTTTTTGGCCGCTGTTCTGCTGGCGGCCGCCGCCGTGAGCCTGTGGGTGAGCGGCGGGCTGCCCCGCCTGAACGCCCCCTCTCCGGCCCGATACCCGGTGCGGGGCGTAGATGTGTCCGCTTATCAGGGGCAGATCGACTGGCCGCTGCTCGCGGAACAGGGGATCTCGTTCGCGTTCATCAAGGCGACGGAGGGCAGCGGTTCGGCGGACCCCAATTTCCAGTACAACTGGACGCAGGCGCGGCAGACCGGGCTGCGGATCGGCGCGTACCATTTCTTCAGCTTTGACAGCGGGGCGGACACGCAGGCGGAGAATTTCATCCGGACGGTGGAACCCTTTGAGGGAATGCTGCCGCCGGTGGTGGATGTGGAACTTTACGGCGAAAAAAAGCTGCGTCCGCCGCCCCGTGAGGCGGTGACGGAACAACTTTCGCTGCTGCTGCAGCGCCTGGAAGAACACTATGGCATGCGCCCGGTGATCTATGCCACCGGCAGCGCGTACGAGCGGTATCTGGCGGGGGGCTACGGGGAGTACGATATCTGGATCCGGAACGTCTTTTTCTCCCCGCGCCTGGGAGACGGCAGGGACTGGACCTTCTGGCAGTACACCGACCGGGGCCGGCTGGCCGGTTACGAAGGCGAGGAGCCTTTTATCGACCTGAATGTGTTCAATGGCGCCATAGAAGAATTTGCGGCCTATTCCGGCCGGTAAAACGCCCCGGGAACTTTCGCCCCCGGGGCGTTTCTGATGCGGCCGCAAACCGGAGCGGTACCAATGGAAAGCGCGCGGGGAATGTGGTATGATAAGGCGGGGAGGCGATAAAGATGGATGCACAGCTTGAGCAGCTGGCCGAGATGTTTGGCCGGGCGAAGCGCATAGCGTTCCTGGGCGGGGCGGGCCTTTCGACCGAGAGCGGTATCCCCGACTTTCGCAGCAGCAACGGGGTGTACGCCGCGCTGCAGGCCTACGGCCGGCCGCCGGAGGAACTTCTCAGTCACGAGTTCTTTTTGCGGCACACGGATGTGTTTTTTGATTACTACCGCAAGTATCTGGTCCATCCGCAGGCAAAGCCCAACCCGGCGCACTTTGCGCTGGCGCGGCTGGAACAGCAGGGGAAACTGACCGCCGTGATCACCCAGAACATCGACGGCCTGCATCAGCAGGCGGGCAGCCGCCGTGTGCTGGAATTGCACGGAAGCGTGTACCGCAACCACTGCATGCGGTGCGGAAAGAGTTATCCGGTGGAGTCGGTGCTGTCGGCCGATGCGGTGCCGCACTGCGACTGCGGCGGGATCATCAAGCCGGACGTTGTGCTCTATGGCGAGGGCCTCGACCCGGCGACGCTGACCGCGGCGGTAGAGGCCGTCTCGCAGGCGGACATGCTGCTGATCGGCGGTACGCAGCTGTCGGTGTATCCGGCGGCGGGGCTTGTGGATTATTTCCGCGGCAGGGATCTGGCCGTCATCAACCTCAGCGTCACCCCCCGGGACGCCGAAGCCGCGCTGACCATCCGCCGCCCCATCGGCGAGGTGCTCGCCGCGGTGGTGCCGTAAACGCCGCGCGTCGGACCCGTCGGCATTCTTCAGTATGCCCTGCGCCCTGCGACCCGCCGCGGGGCGTTCAATTGTGCTGAGAAACGGAGAGGAAACCATGAGAAAACACTGCTTTCAGCAATTGCCCCGGGAATATCAGGAGATCCTGCACCTCGACCTGCAGAACGATCCGAAGCTCATCCTGCTGGTCAACGGCCTTGCCACCGTCATTGCCCTGGCGATGTTCGCGGCAGGCTTCTTGTTCACGCCCATGTTTGCGGTTTTCACCAGCCCGCCGACACTGGCGGCGTTTCTGGTCTGCTGCGTGCTGTATTTGGTGCTTCATGAACTGGTGCACGGCCTCTGTATGAAGTGGTTCGGCGCAAAGCGGGTGCGGTTCGGCTTCACCGGCCTGTACGCCTTTGCCGGCAGCGATGAGTACTTTACAAAAGGCGCTTATGTTGTGGTGGCGCTGGCCCCGGTGGTGGTGTGGGGCGCTGTGCTGCTGGCACTGAACGTTTTCGCCGGGGAGAAGCTTTTCGGGCTTTTTTATCTGATCCAGCTCATCAACGTTTCCGGCGCGGCGGGAGACCTGTATGTGTGTTTTCGCTTTTGGCGTCTGCCCAGGGATATCCTGGTGCGGGACACCGGCGTGTCCATGACAGTCTACGGCCCCGAAGGAGCGTGACCTTTTTACCGAAAAGGGTGGCGGCGGCCCTGAACGCGCCGCGTAAAAAAAGACCTCCCCGCCAAACAGGGCGCGGGCCTGCGGGCCGCGCTCTGTAAAACGGGGAGGTCTTGCTGTTGTGATCAGTTGGCCATGCTCTGCACGATGCCGCGCTCGCAGTCCACCGAGACCATGGCACCGTCTTTCAGGGTGTGGGTCGCGCCGGAGGCGCCCACCAGCACCGCCTTGCACAGCGTCAGGCCCACGATGGCGGCGTGGCTGTTCAGGCCCGCTTCCTCCACCACGATGGCGCTGGCTTCACGCATGGCGTCCAGCATCTCGTTGTTGGTGTAGGGGACCACCAGCACGTCGCCCTTGCGGAATTTTGCCTTGACGTCCTGGTTGCTGCGGCAGACGCAAACCGGCCCCTTGGCGTTGTGCTCGCCGATGCCCACGCCGTTCAGCAGCGAGTCGCCCACCATGTGCACCTTGAGCATATTGGTGGTGCCGGAGATGCCCACCGGCACGCCGGCGGTCACCACCACCAGGTCGCCGGTGTGCACAAGGCCGGCGTTCTCGGCGGTCTTGACCGACAGTTCGATCAGCTCATCGGTGTTGTGGGCGTAGGGCATCAGCAGGGGAGTGACGCCCCAGGACAGGGACAGGTGCCGCTGGACCCAATCGTCCACCACGCAGGCGATCACCGGGGTGGAGGGCCGGCCCTTGCTCACCAGCCGGGCGGTCTCGCCGCTCTTGCTCACGGTGATGATGGCAGCGGCCTTCACGTCCGCGGCGGTGGTGCCGGCGGCGTGGGCGGTGGCGCCCACGATGCTCATGCGGGAATCCACCGGGGCCTTGCGCATACGGCTGAAGTAGCTGGCGTCGTTTTCGGTGCGCTCGGCGATGGCGGCCATGGTGCGCACCGCCTCCACCGGGTACTTGCCGGCGGCGGTCTCGCCGCTGAGCATGATGGCGCTGGTGCCGTCGTAGATGGCATTGGCCACATCGGTGATCTCGGCGCGGGTGGGGCGGGGGTTCTCGATCATGCTCTCCAGCATCTGCGTGGCGGTGATCACCGGCTTGCCGCTGGAAAAGCTGTGATAGATGATCTCCTTCTGGATGACAGGGATCTCGGTGAAATCGATCTCCACGCCCATGTCGCCGCGGGCGATCATCACCGCGTCGGCGGCGGTGAGGATCTCGTCGATGTTGTCCACACCCTCGCGGTTCTCGATCTTGGCGATGATGCGCATGTGGGAATTGTGGCTGTTCAGCAGCCGGCGAACTTCCTGGATGTCCTGGGCGCTGCGGGTGAAGCTGGCGGCGATAAAATCGAAGCCCTGCTCAATGCCGAAGAGGATGTCGTCCTTGTCCCGCTGGCTCATATAGGGCATGGAAAGGGAGATGCCCGGCACATTGACGCCCTTGCGGTCCTTGATGACGCCGCCGTTGTCCACGCGGCAGGTGATGTCGGTGTCGGTGAGCTTGGTGACCGTCAGGCTGATAAGGCCGTCGTCCAGCAGCACGGTGCTGCCCACCGTGAGATCGGCGGGCAGGTCCTTGTAGGTGACAGCGCAGCCCTCGGCAGTGCCTTCCACCTCGCGGGTGGTGAGGGTGAAGGTCTGGCCTTCCTTCAGTTCGGCCTGGCCGCCCTTGAAGGTCTTGAGCCGGATCTCGGGACCCTTGGTGTCCAGCAGGGCGGCAACGGGCTGGTTCAACTCCTCGCGCAGGCGCTTGAGGGTGTCCAGTCGGCGCTTGTGCTCCTCATGGCTGCCGTGGGAAAAGTTGAAGCGGGCCACGTTCATGCCGCTCAGGATCATATCACGAAGCACTTCTTCCCGGTCCGTAGAGGGACCCAGAGTGCAAACGATCTTGGTTTTACGCATTCTGTTCATGTAAAAACCTCCCCAAAAGAACAATTGCCAAATCAGGCTAGCATATATTATACACCCGATTGCAAGCGCGTCAAAGGCTGCGCGGCATTTTTTTGAAAGTTTTAACGATGCCGCTCGAACACCAGAGGAAAACTCTGCTTTCCGGCTTAACTTCTCGCGGGGAATATTGTATAATGGAACCATCTTCAGACATTCACCGCTGCAAGGAGGTAAAGATATCATGACAAAACGCGTGTTTCTGATCGTGCTGGACAGCTTCGGCATCGGCTATGAGCCGGACGCGGACAAATTCGGCGACGTGGGGGCCAACACCCTGGCGTCCATCGCCAAAGACCCGGGCTTTCAGGTGCCCAACATGGCGCGCCTGGGCCTGTTCAACCTGGACGGTGTGTGCTGCGGCGAACCGGTGCATCCGGTGGCGGGCAGCTGTGCCCGCCTGCGGGAGGCCAGCAACGGCAAGGACACCACCATCGGCCACTGGGAGATCGCCGGCATCGAGAGCGACCGGGCGCTGCCCACCTATCCGGACGGCTTTCCGCCGGAGGTGATCCAGCAGTTTGAGAAGCTCACCGGCCGCAAGGTGCTGTGCAACAAGCCCTATTCCGGCACCGAGGTGCTGAAGGACTACGGTGAGGAGCACATGCGCACCGGCGCGCTGATCGTTTATACCTCGGCGGACAGCGTGTTCCAGGTGGCGGCCCATGAGCAGGTGGTGCCGCTGGAGCAGCTGTATGCGTACTGCCAGATGGCCCGGGATATGCTCAAGGGCGAGCACGGCGTGGGCCGGGTGATCGCGCGGCCCTTCGTGGGCAGCTGCGCGGCGGATTTCAAGCGCACCTCCAACCGCCACGATTATTCTTTGAAGCCGCCCGCCAAGACCATGCTGGACTACCTCAAGGCCGCCGGCAAGGATGTGATCGGCGTGGGCAAGATCTACGATATTTTTGACGGCGAGGGCGTGACCGAGAAGATCCGCACCAGCGGCAACACCGAGGGTATCAAGGTCATGCTGGAACTCGCGGACCGGGACTTTGAGGGCCTTGCTTTCATCAACCTGGTGGACTTCGACATGGTCTATGGCCACCGGCGCAACATCCCCGGGTACGCCGCGGCCGCCACCGAGTTTGACCGGGGCCTGGGCACGCTGCTGGAGAAGCTGCGCCCCGGGGATGTGGTGATGATCACCGGCGACCATGGATGCGATCCCGGGTTCACCAAGACCACCGATCACACCCGTGAGTATGTGCCGCTGCTGGTGGCGGGCCCGGAGGTGAAGCGGGACAACAACCTCGGCACCGTGCTGGGATTCGGCGCCATCGGCCAGACCGTCTGCACGGCGCTGGGGGTCGAGGCAAAACTGGACGGAGAGGATCTGAGCAACAAAATTCTTCTGTGATCGAACGCTGGATGAAATATTATCCGCGGGCGATTCGTTTACGCAGTGACGCTCTTTACGAGGAATGAGTATCTGTGCCGGAATGGAACCGCCGGCCCGCGCGGCAGGAGGGGGAGCCACATCCCTTGAAAAGGAATAAAATGCAGATCAGGATCATCATCGTGTGGGCGCTGGCCGTCCTTCTTCTGGCCGACAGTGTGCTGCGCAGCTTTCGCTCCAATTTCAATTTCGGCCTCCTGCTGATGTATCTCCTCACGGCGGCGCTGTGGGTGTACGCGGTCTTCCACCGCCCCATCGACGCCTTCTGTTCCGCCGGGGTGGGCCGTTGGCTGAAGATCCTGTTCTTTTGCGGGGCGGGTGTATTCTGCCTGCTGCTGGGTTTTGTGGCCGTCAGTGGCTACGCCGTCGGCGCAGGCGGGAACGAGCGGGCCATTGTGGTACTGGGGGCGGGCCTGCGAAAGGATACCCCTTCCGATCTGCTGCGCCGCCGGCTGGACGCCGCGTTTGCCTACTGGCAGGAGCACCCGGAGGTGGTGATCGCGGTCACCGGCGGGCAGGGCAACGGCGAGACCATCCCGGAGGGGGTGGCCATGGCCCGCTATCTGGAGGCCAAAGGCGTGCCGGCGGAGCAGATCGTGGTGGAACAGAAGAGCACCTCCACCGAGGAGAATCTGCTGTTTGCCAAAGAACTGTTGGCGCAGCGGGGCATCGGCGCGGACGAACCCATGGCGGTGGTGACAAACGCGTTCCACTGCTATCGCGCCCGCTGTTATGCCCGGCTGGTGGGGTTTGAACAGGTCAGTTCCATCCCGGCCAGCATCGGGCTCAACTCGGTGATGCCCTGCTACATGCGGGAGGTGTTCGCCGTGCTCTATTACTGGGTGTTCAAGTCCAGCCAAAGCAGTTGGATCAGCCCGCTTGTGGGGCTTTTATAACGACCGCGGCCGCCAGGGCCGCAGCGAAGAGGTGAAAGAATGGCGCCAATCATCTGCGTGGAGCATCTGCGCAAGGTGTACCGGGTGGGCAAGGAAAAGGTGATCGCCCTCAACGATGTGAACCTTGCCATCGAGCCCGGTGAGATCTGCTGCATCGTGGGCCCTTCGGGCAGCGGCAAATCCACCCTGCTCAACCAGCTCGCCGGGCTGGAAAAGCCCACAAAGGGCAGCGTGTACATAGGCAAACACGAGATCAGCGCGATGAACGAGAACCAGCTGGCAAAGTTCCGGCAGGCCCACCTGGGGTTCATCTTCCAGAGTTACAATCTGCTGCCGAACCTCACGGCCGCCGAGAATGTGGCGCTTCCGCTGATGTTCAGGGGGATGCCGCGGAAAAAGCGGTTGGAGCTGGCCAGGGCGGAACTCAAGCGGATGGGCCTGGGCAAGCGCGCGAACCACAAACCCACCGAGATGAGCGGCGGCCAGCAGCAGCGCGTGGGCATCGCCCGGGCGTTTGTGGCAAAACCCAAAGTCATCTTTGCGGACGAGCCCACCGGCAACCTGGACTCCACCACCACCCGGCAGGTGCTGTACCGGATGCTCACCATGGCGAAGGAAAACGGCATCACCTTTGTGATGGTCACCCATGAACGGGATCTGGCCGATGTGGCGGACCGGGTCATCACCATCCGCGACGGAAAGGTGGAGAGCAACATTCTCGTTGACGAACAGGAGAAGGCGCAAAAACAGGCCGAACTGTTCAAGGATATTCTGGAGTCGAAACAGCAGGCGCCGCCGGAGCCTCAGACCACCGTCCCGGCAGACAGTATCACCGACGAATGAGAGAGGAAATTACCCATGAAACAGACCACCGGAAAAATCACAAGCCTTGCGCTTTCCCTGGCCCTGGCGCTGTCACTTTTTGCGGGCATGACCGCTTTTGCGGACGATCCGGCTGCGGCTCCCGCGGCGCCTTCCACGCCGTCCGCGTCCCAGAACGCCGCGAACACGGCGCCGGCTCCCGCCAACAGCGCCCCCACAAATTCCACGGGCACTTCGAGCGGTGCTCCCGCGTCGGGCAGCGCTTCCGTATCCAGCAGCACGCCCGCGGTTCAGGCGCCGTTCATCTCCAACTACAGCGTGGATGTGAAGAACGACAGCCAGCTTTTCCCCGGCGGCAAAGCGGACATCACCATCACCGTGGTGGATGAGTGGGCGGACAGCCACGGCGTCCAGCTGCGCGCGCGCATCAACACCGGTTCCTTTGTGGGCAAGGACGCGATCGAGCCCTACGCTGAGGCGGATCATGCCATCCACGCCTACAAATTTGAATTCAAGGACATCGAGTACACCGGCGGCGACAACACCTTCAAATTCGATATCATCACCGAGGACCCGGTGAACGTCCGCGAGATCGTGACGCTGAGCCTGCCGGTCAACCAGTGCGCCGAGCGGCCCGAGCCCACGCCGTCGCCCTCTCCGGCCCCGGCGGAGGTGCCCAAGATCATGGTGAAGGACTTCACCTTCGGCGGCACCAGCGTGGAGGCGGGCAAGGAGTTCACCCTGGAACTGACCCTGTTCACCACCAGCGGCAACACCAATCTGGAAGACGTGATGGTGGGGCTGACCTTCCCGACCGATTCCAAGAGCATCAGCCTGGCCAGCGGCAGCATGAACACCTATGTGGGCACCATGGCGCCCGGCGCCACCAGCACCATCAGCTATAAGATGGTCACCGACGCCACGATGAACCCCGGCGCGGTGAGCATCACCGTGCAGCTGACCAGCAAAAACGGCGAGGCGGTGTCCTCGCCCATCTCCATCCCGGTGACCCAGCCCGAGCGGTTTGAGATCACCAACATCGAGGCCCCCGAGACCATGATGATGGGGGAGGAGGGGTATCTCTCGGTCACCTTTGTCAACAAGGGCAAGAGCTCCATCAACAACCTCACCGCCGAGATCCAGGGCGAAAACCTCGCCAATCCCGGCCAGAGCCAGTTCCTTGGCAACGTGGCCGCCGGCACCGAAAACTCAGTGGATTTCAGCGTGATGGCCTCCGCCGAGGGCGTGATCAGCGGCAAGGTCATCCTGAGTTATGAAAACGCCAAGGGCGAAACGACCTCGCTGGAAAAGGAATTTTCCTGCACGGTACAGGCGATGCCGGCCATGGATGACCCCGGCATGATGGATCCCGGCATGATGGATCCCGGCATGATGGATCCCACCATGGGCGAAGACGTGGGCGGCGGCATGCCTGTCTGGGGCTGGGCGCTGATCGTGGTCGGCGTGGGCGCCGTGGCGGCGGTGATCGTGGTGGTGATCCGCAAGAAGCAGGCGGCAAAGAAGCTTGCACAGCTGGAGGATGAAGATGAAGATATCTGATCTGCTGCGTCTCAGCACGGATAATCTTCGGCGGCGCAAAGGCCGCACCGCCCTGACGGTCATCGGCGTGGTGGTGGGTACCTTCGCCATCATTGTGATGATCAGTTTGGGCATCGCCAGCAACGCCCAGAACGAAGCGATGCTGCAAAGCTGGGGTGACCTGACCCAGATCCAGATTTACAACTATGCCTACGGCGCCACGGGAGATACTCCCAAGCTGGACGACGAAATGCTGGAGACCTTCCGCAGCCATGAGCATGTGGTGGCCGCAACGCCGTTTTACTCCGCCAATTCCATCAACGGCAGCATCCTTGCCGGCAAGGGCGATCGCTACGAGGCGTATATGTGGGATTGCTACGGTGTGGATATGAACGCACTGGAGGCAATGGAGTTCCAGCTGCAAAGCGGCAACTGGATCGCCGAGGACGTGAACCTGGGAAAAAAGAAGATCCCCGTGCTAGTGGGCGCCAACTTTGCCTATCAGTTCCAGGATACCCGCAAAAGTTACAACAGCGGCAAGCGACAGCGCTGGGCGGGGCAGACTGACTCTCTGGGAAACCCCGTTCCGCCTTTCGTGGATATCAACAAGGATAAACTCACCCTGAAGCTTACCGCCTATGACACGAATGGCAACGAAAAATCCAGCGAGTATCAGCTGGTGGTGATGGGGGTGTTCGTGTCGGACACATCCAAGCACTATTTCACCGAATCCGGCATCGCCATGCGTGTGGCGGACATGAAACTGCTGGAAAAGGAATACCAGCGCCTGAGCGGCAACAAAAACACCTCCTCCGGCAGTGTGATGATCTCCAACGGCACGGTCATGCGGGAGCAGGACAACGGCTATCAGGAAGTTTATGTCAAGGTGGACGATGTGGACAACGTGGGCGCCGTGGAAGACTGGATCCACGACATCGGCTATGAGCAGACGAACTCCCTGACCCAGATCCGCGAGGAGATGCAGGCCAGCGTCGTCAAGAGCCAGATGATCCTGGGCGGCACGGCGGCGGTGGCGCTGCTGGTGGCGGCGCTGAACATCGCCAACACCATGATGATGTCCATCTACGAGCGCACCAAGGAGATCGGCGTGATGAAGGTGCTGGGCTGCGAGGTGGGCAAGATCCGCAATATGTTCCTGGTGGAAGCGGGCGCCATCGGCCTGCTGGGCGGCATCATCGGCGTGGCGCTGAGTTACGCTGCGTCGGCCATCCTCAACAACATCAACACCATCGCCGCGCTGTTTGGCGGCGGCGGTATCGACATGAGCGGCCTGCTGAACAGCTTGGGCGGCATGTACGGCGGCATGGGCGGCGCGATCTCAATCATCCCGCCGTGGCTGGTGCTGCTGGGGCTTGGATTCTCCACCCTGGTGGGCATCCTGTCCGGCCTGTGGCCGGCCATCCGCGCCACCAAGATCAGCGCCCTGGAAGCCATCCGGCACGAATAAGCAAACACATCCGGGCGGGACCCTCGCGAACGGGGGCCCCGCTCTTTTTGCCCTTTCAGCGCCGCGTCTGCCGGCAAAGGCCGCAAACCGGGGCGAAATCCCGCATATACATATCTTGACACTGACAACAAAGGGGAAGGGATATGGAGCATGCAAACGGCGCGCTGCGCCTTGTCCTACAGGCGCTTCATCAGCTGGCATGGGGGCCGGGCACCATCGGGATGCTGGCGCTCTGCGGCGCGGTGTTCAGCTTTGCCACCGGCTTTTTCCAGCTGCGCGGCATTCGGTACTGGCTCGGCGGCACGCTGGGCAGGGCCTTCCGAGACGACGGCAGGCGCGGCGCCACCACCGCCTTCCAGTCCGCCTGCACGGCGCTGGCGGCGACCCTGGGCACCGGTAACATCGCCGGCGTCGCCACCGCGCTGGTGGCGGGCGGACCGGGCGCCGTGTTCTGGATGTGGGTCTCGGCGCTGCTGGGCACCATGACCGCCTACGCGGAGAACGTGCTGGCAGGCCTGTACCGCGGCGCGGACCGGGACGGGAACCCGGTGGGCGGGGCGATGTTCTACATCGAAAAAGGCCTGCACAGCCGGCCGCTGGCGGCGGCCTTCAGCTTCTTTTGCCTGTTGGGCTCGCTGGGCATGGGGAACATGGCCCAGGCCAATTCCATCGCCGAGGGGCTGCGGGACGTGTTCCGGCTGCCGCCGCTGTTCACCGGCCTTGTGGTTGCCGCCCTGATCGGTGTCGCCATCGCCGGCGGCATCGGCCGGGTGGGAAAGGTCACCGAGAAGATCGTGCCCTTTATGGCCTTTGCCTACACCGGCGGCGCGGTGCTGATCGTGGTGCTGAACATCGGCCGGCTGCCCGGGGTGCTGGCGCTGATCCTGCGGGAGGCCTTCTCCCTCCGGGCGGGGCTGGGGGGCGCCGCTGGCTACGGTATCGCCCGGGCGCTGACGGTGGGGGTGGCCCGGGGTGTCAGCTCCAACGAGGCGGGGCTGGGCTCCTCGGTGATGGCCAATTCCGCCGCGGGCTGTGCCCCGGTGGAACAGGGGATGTGGGGCGTCATGGAGGTGGCGGTGGACACTCTGTTCATGTGCACCCTCACCGCCCTTGCCATCCTGTGCAGCGGGGTATATGACTTTGAAGCCTACGCGGCGGCCGGTGGTTCGTCGGAACAACTGCCCAACGGCGCGGCCCTCACGGCGGACGCCTTCCGCGCTGCCTTCGGCCCGGCTGGCGGCGTGTTTTTGGCGCTGAGCCTGACCCTGTTTGCGTTTTCAACGCTGCTGGGATGGAGTTTCTACGGGTCGCAGGCCGCGGAATACCTGTGGGGAAGGCGGGCCGCCGGCGTCTACAAGGCGGTTTTTGTGGGGGTGATTGTGCTGGGCTGCGTGACCAGGCTGGAACTGGTGTGGGAGATCTCCGACACCTTCAACGGCTTCATGGCCCTGCCCAACCTTGCGGCAGTGCTGTGGCTCAGCCCGCAGGTGATCCGGGAAAGCCGCCGGCATCTGCCCGGCCAAAAGGGCAAAAGGCGGCCGGACGGGAGAAAAAACCACTTGCAAGCGGAATGATTCGGTGGTATACTTCAGTACAGTAACACATTGCGGCAATAAACTGCCCGGGATGTGAAAGCCCCCTATGGGGCAAAACAGGAGGGAAACAGACCATGAAAAAGATGATCCGCGGATCTATGGCGGCGCTGTTGGCCGCCCTCATGTTGGCGGGTTGCGGTGGCCAGACGTCCACCCCCGCCTCTACTCCGAGCAGCGGTGCTGCCTCTGCATCGTCCACCGGTTCTCAGCCCGCTGAGGGAGCGAGCTATGTGGTGGGCGTGTGCCAGCTGGCGCCCCACGACGCGCTGGACGCGGCCACCCAGGGCTTCCAGGACGCGCTGAAGGAGGCGCTGGGCGATCAGGTGACCATTGAGGTGAAAAACGCCGCCGGCGACACCCCCACCTGCGCCACCATTGTGAACGGCTTTGTGTCTTCCGGCGTTGACCTGATCATGGCCAACGCCACCGCCAGCCTGCAGGCCGCGGTGTCCGCCACTTCCGATATTCCTATTCTGGGCACGTCGGTCACCGAGTACGGCGTTGCGCTGGGCATTGATGACTTCTCCGGCACGGTGGGCACCAACGTGTCCGGCACCTCCGACCTGGCCCCGCTGGACCAGCAGGCCGCCATGCTGCAGGAGTGGTTCCCCGACGCCAAGACCGTGGGCCTGCTCTACTGCTCGGCCGAACCCAACAGCCAGTATCAGGTGGACGTGGTGCAGGCCGAACTGGAAAAACTGGGCTACACCTGCACCCAATACCCCTTCTCCGACACCAATGACATGTCCTCCGTCACCCAGAACGCCGCCGACAACAGCGACGTGATCTATGTGCCCACCGACAATACGGTGGCCAACAACACCGGTGTGGTGGACAACATCTGCCGCCCGGCCGGCGTGCCGGTGATCGCCGGCGAGGAGGGCATCTGCTCCGGCTGCGGCGTGGCCACCCTGTCCATCAGCTACTATGACCTGGGCGTTGCCACCGGCAACATGGCGGTGAAGATCCTCACCGGCGAGGCCGATGTGTCCCAGATGCCCATCGAGTATGCGCCTCAGTTCACCAAAAAATACAATGCTGCGATCTGCGCCGACCTGGGCCTCACTCCCCCGGAAGGCTACGAGGCGATCGCTGCCGAGTAAGGCGGCTGAAGTTGGCCAAAAGCAGGGGAAAAGGCTTTCCTTTTCCTCTGCTTTTTGTTATAGTAATAAAGTCGACAGTAACGGGGCGGCCTTTCGCCCCGCAGGAGGGAAGATACATGGATTTTCTCAACGCACTGCCGGGGGCTGTTTCCCAGGGGCTGATCTGGGGCATCATGGCCATCGGCGTGTACATCACCTTTCGCATTCTTGACATCGCCGACCTGACGGTGGACGGCTCCCTGTGTACCGGTGCGGCGGTGTTCGCGGTGCTGTTCACCGGCGGCGTCAACCTGTGGCTGGCCATGCTGGCGGCCACGCTGGCGGGCATGGCGGCGGGCCTTGTCACCGGCCTGCTGCACACGGCCTGCGGCATCCCCGCCATCCTGGCCGGCATCCTGACCCAGCTGGGACTCTACTCGGTGAACATGGCCATTATGAGCATGAAAGCCACCGTGGCCATCAATGTTACCACCAACGAGATGCTGGACAAGCTGCTGGTGTCGCTGCGGTTCGTGACGGATGTGGCCAAGGGCACCCGGCCCTTCTGGCGCCACCCCATCTTTGTGGGCGGGCTGTTCACCCTGGCCATCATCGCGGTGCTCTACTGGTTTTTCGGCACCGAACTGGGCTGTTCGCTGCGCGCCACCGGCGCCAACGGCAACATGGCCCGTGCCCAGGGCATCAACACCAACTTCGCCAAGGTGCTGGGGCTGGTGGTCTCCAACGGGCTGGTGGCGCTTTCCGGTGCGCTGCTGGCCCAGTACAACAGCGCCAGCGAGATCAACATGGGCCGCGGCGCCATCGTCATCGGTCTGGCCGCCGTCATCATCGGCGAGGTGATCTTCGGCAAGCTGTTCACCAATTTCGCGCTGAAGCTGTTCTCGGTGGTGCTGGGCTCCATCATCTACTACATCGTGCTGCAGGCGGTGCTGGCGCTGGGCCTCAACGCCAACTATCTCAAGCTGCTCTCGGCGCTGGTGGTCGCTGTGTTCCTGTCGGTGCCTTACTGGAAGAACCGCTATTTTTCCAAACCCGTGAAGAAGGGGGGCGCCCGCAATGCTTGATGTGAAAAACATCTCCAAGACCTTCAACCCCGGCACGGTCAACGAAAAGGTGGCGTTGAACGGCCTTTCGCTGCACCTGGACGAAGGGGACTTCGTTACGGTGATCGGCGGCAACGGCGCGGGCAAAAGCACGCTGCTGAACGCGGTGGCGGGCGTTTGGCCGGTGGATTCCGGCACCATCATGATCGACGGGGTGGACATTACCCGCCTGCCGGAACACAAGCGGGCCAAGTACATCGGCCGTGTCTTTCAGGACCCCATGATCGGCACCGCGGCCACCATGCAGATCGAGGAAAACCTGGCGCTGGCGGCCCGGCGCGGCCAGCGCCGCGGCCTTCGCCCGGGCATCACCAAAGAGGAACAGGAGCGGTACAAGGAGCAGCTGAAAATGCTGGGCCTTGGCCTGGAAAACCGCCTCACCAGCAAGGTGGGCCTGCTCAGCGGCGGCCAGCGGCAGGCGCTGACTCTGCTGATGGCCTCCCTCAAAAAGCCCAAGCTGCTTTTGCTGGACGAGCACACCGCCGCGCTGGACCCCAAGACCGCCGCCAAGGTGCTGGAACTCTCCGCAAAGATCGTGGCCGAGAACAAACTCACCACCCTGATGATCACCCACAACATGAAAGACGCCATCCAGTATGGCAACCGCCTCATCATGATGTTTGAGGGGCGCATCATCTACGACGTGAACGGCGAGGAGAAGCGGAAATTGAAGGTGGCCGACCTGCTGCAAAAATTCGAGCAGGCCAGCGGCAGCGAACTGGACAATGACCGGATGCTTCTCTCCTGAACGGATACGCGCTTTCCTGCCCGGTGCTGTAACGCACCGGGCATTTTTGCAATATTTGCGAGCGATTTATCGTATTATATGCGTCTGTCAGGTGAAATTCCGGGCCTTTTCGTTGTGCGGGAACAGGAAAAATGGTATAATAACCGTATCGGTGCTGCCTTGCTGTCTCCGTTCCCTCTTGGGTGAACGATGGGCGGGGAGGGGGGCGCGCGCCGGAAACGGCGCCCTTTTCGGCGCGACCAACCAAAGGAAAGGCGGTGCCAGTTTGGCTTGCTTCAATGCCGTGCTGTTCGATGTGGACGGCACTTTGATCCACTCCAGCCCGGGGATCCTCGCAACAATGGAATACACGTTTCAATCGGTGGGGATCGACCCGGCCGGGATCGACCTGACCCGATACCTCGGCCCCCCGCTGCGGCGCAGTTTTGGCGAACACATGCGCCGGGAGGAAGACGTGGAACGCATGGTGCGCATCTACCGTGACCGGTATCACGAGGTGGGTCAGCATATGTGCCAGGTGTTTCCCGGCGTGCGGGAGATGCTGGGGCGGCTGAAGGACAGCGGCGTAAAACTGTACACCGCCACCTCCAAGCCCACTTCGGTGGTGACTCCGATCCTGCGCGAGCAGGGGCTGGCCGGCTATTTTACATTCATCGGCGGCGCCAGCGAGGACAAGAGCGTGGACACCAAGACCGCCGTGATGCACACCGTGCTCACGCGTCCGGAACTGAAGGGAGCAAAGGTGCTGATGGTGGGCGACCGGGCCGATGATATGCGCGGCGCGGCCGACTGCAAGGTGCCCGCCGCTGCCGTGCTGTACGGTTACGGCAGCAGGGAAGAACTGCTTGCCTTCAAGCCGTGCTTTATGGCCCGGACGTGTGAGGAATTGACCGATTTCATCCTTGGTCAGTAAGCAAACAATAAAGGAGGGCAATCGAATGCCTCGAAACAGACGAAACACCCGCGGAGGCTCAGGGTCCATGACCCCGAAGCAGAAACAGGCGGCCATTGTGTTGGCCATCTGTGCCCTGGTGCTGGTCATCACCATCGCTGTGGTGAGCGTGATCGTATCCAAGGCCGGCAAGGACAAACCCCAGTCCGGAGACAGTCAGCCTTCGTCCACCACCTCCGGGCAGACGGTGGAAAACGACTTTGACGCCAGCCAGTACGGGGACGCCGTTCTGGGCGCGACCGACGACGCCGGCAAGGAATACATCGATCAGACGATCTTTGTGGGCGATTCCAACACCTACCGTTATTACCAGTACGCGCTGCTGGAACTGGATCAGGTGGTGGCGGTGGAAGGGCTGGGCATCCAGAATTTCACCACCGACAAATCCATCTACTTCAAGGGCGACGATACCGCCTATTCCATTCCCGACGCCCTGCCCAAGATGAAGCCCCGCCGGATCATCGTGATGATGGGCACCAACAACGCCGACGGCAGTATGAGCGCGTCCGATTTTGTGTCCAACTATCGCAGCGGGCTGGAGGCCATCAAGGCGGCGTATCCCTATACGGATATCATCGTTTCCGCGGTGCCGCCCATTCCGGAAAGCCACGGCAGCTATCCCAATATGAGCATGGAGACCATCAACGGTTTCAACGAAGCCCTGGCGCAGATGTGCGCGGACAACGGCTATAAGTTCCTGAATATCTCCGAGATCCTGGTGGGTGAAGACGGCTACGGCAAGTCGCAGTATTTTATGGACGGCGATATCCATCTGAAAAAGGATGCGCTCACGGCCATTATGGATTATGCGCGCACCCACGCCTATCTTGGCACGGAGGACCGCCGCCCCGATACCAGCAACATCCCCGAGCGCCGCAAGACCGGTTCCACCGGCACCGCGACCACGACCACTCCCACGCCGGCAACTTCGCAGGAGCAGAAGACCTATACCGCGCAGTATAACGTGGACAAAAACGTGGGCGGCACCCTGACAAGCGGTGACCAGAAAGACAAGACGAACCTGAGCTTCAAGGACCTCACCAGTGAGAGCAGCGTTTCGGTGACCGCGGTGCCCGCATCCGGCTACGAGTTCATCAAATGGAGCGATGGCAAAACCGACGCCACCCGCACCGACAAGGATTTCAAGCAGAACGTCAATGTGACCGCCATGTTCGGCGCAAAATTGGTGGTGAGCATCGAGCAGGGCAGTTCCGGTACCGCCAAGGTGGGCGACAAACTCATCTTCAGCGCTTCGGTGAGCGACAAGAGCATCGACAAGGACACTTCTGTGATCTGGACGCTGGACGGCACCCAGCAGCGTGTGGGTTACAGCTGGGCGTACACGCCTGACAAGGAAGGTACCTTTACCATCAAGGCGAGCGTGACCGTGAACGGCAAGACCACCTCCGCCGAGTACAAACTGACGGTGGAGAAGGGGGCGGTGAAGCCCACCGGCGTCACGGTGAACGGCGGTACCAGTGTCAGCAGTTCCGGCGGCAGCGCCACCCTCACCGCCACCGTCACGCCCGGTGACGCGGAAGGAACGGTCAGCTGGAGCGTGACCGCCGGCGCCACCCTCAGCGCCACCAGCGGCTCCAGCACCACGGTGACGGTGCCCGCGAACGACAGCACCGACGCAAAGACCTATACGGTGACCGCCACCATCGGCGGCGTCAGCGGCACGGCTACCATCACGGTGCAGGGCAAGGCCCTCCAGCCGATGTCTGTTTCCATCGAGGGGGCCGCTTCGCTGACGACGGGCACAACGGGCACCTACAAGGTGGTCGGCGCGCCGGCCGGTTCTACGATCACCTGGAGCGGCGCTGTGACCGGCAACGGCGAGAGCGTGAATTACACGCCCGCCGCTGCCGGCCAGCAGACCATCACCGTCACGGTGACCAAGGACGGCTACACCACCGGTACCGCCAGCGCCACCGTCACCGTGACCGATCCGCCGGCAACGTCCACCACCACTCCGCCTGCATCGACCGCCAGCCAGCCGGACACGCCGTGAGCGGGGACATACATTTTGAAACGTCAATAGAATAGAAAAGGCCGCCCTGCCCGGCAGGGCGGCCTTTTCACGACATGACCAAGAAGGAGAACGCACCATGAAGCTTTCCGTTCTCGGCTGCGGCCGATGGGGCACATTTCTGGCCTCCTACCACTGCGCGAAAAACGACGTTTTACTGTGGGGCCGTCCCGGTTCCCGCGGCCTCGCTCAGCTGCGGGCCGAGCGGAAGAACGAATACCAGACCCTGCCCGCTTCGCTGCAGCTGGGCGACGACCTGGCAGCGGCGCTGGCCTTCGGGCCGGTGGTGGTCATCTCCATCAGCGCCCAGCAGCTGCGGCAGCTGGCGGGGCAGATCCAGCAGCACGACGTGGCGGGCAAGACCTTCATCCTCTGCATGAAGGGCATCGAGGTGGCCACCGGCAAGCGCCTGACCCAGGTGTTCCGGGAGGAGGTCACCCAGCCGGTGCAGCTGGCGGTGTGGGTCGGGCCCGGCCATGTGCAGGATTTCACCGCTGGCGTGCCCAACTGCATGGTGGTGGATTCCGCTGACCCCTCCACCACCGATTTTATTGTGGAACAGCTCAGCAGTGACCTGATCCGGCTGTACAAAGGCCGCGATCTCATCGGCACTGAGGTGGGCGCCGCGGCGAAGAACGTCATCGGCATCGCCGCGGGCATGCTGGACGGCGCGGGATATACCAGCCTGAAGGGGGCATTGATGGCCCGGGGTGCCCGGGAGGTGGCACGGCTCATCCGCGCCATGGGGGGCAACGAACTGTCCGCCTACGGGCTATGCCATCTGGGGGATTACCAGGCCACCCTCTTCTCGCCCCACAGCCACAACCGCCAGTTTGGCGAAAACTTCATCAAGGGCGAACCGTTCGATCTGCTGGCCGAGGGAGCCTCCACCGTGCAGGCGCTGGTGCGCCTGGGGCAGGAGTACAAGGTGGATCTGCCCATCTGCCAAACGGTGAACGACCTTCTGTACAACGGCCTCGCCGCCGACGAGGTGCTGCCGCGGCTGTTCAGCCGGTCGGTGAAGGGCGAGTTCGATTATTGAGCGGCATCGTCCGCTGCCGCCTCCGTGAACACGCCGCGCCGCCGGCGCATACACTGGGCCAAGGAGGCGTTTGACCATGACAGACTTGAGCCAGTGCCTGCGCGCGTACGCGGTGGGCGACGAAAATGTGACCGACGGCACCGTGGAGAACTATGATTTTGATTGGGGCGAGCCGGTGGCGTCGGATGCGGCGTTGACGTCCTATGGATGCCAGGGCGGGTCGCGGCGGTGCCCCTGGGGCTGCCGGACTTCCTGCGGCGGCTGCGATACGGAGCCGGAGCCTGAACCTGATCCGGAGCCCGAACCTGACCCCGAGCCCACGGAGAACTGCCCCACATGGCCCTGCGGGCGCTGCAGCTGCAAAAACACCGCGGCCGACGGCAGCGCCTATCCCATCGTCGATCTCTGAGCACACGCAGCGGCACCCGGACGGCGGCCTTGGCCCGTCCGGGTGCCGCCGTGCATGTGGGATGTTTGCTTGACGAATGGGCCGGAATAGGAGATAATAGACAAGGTAAAACTGCCGCCCGCCGTGTGGATCGCCGGGCGGCAAAGGATTGAAAAAGGGAGAGAATGACCCATGGCATACTATCATTGCCTTTTGCTGGATGTGGATGGCACCCTGCTGGATTTCGGCGCCGCCGAGCAGAAGGCCTTTCACGAGACGATGGAACACTTCGGCTTGCCGGCCACCCAGGAGGTAGCGGACACCTACCACACCATCAACAAGGGGCTCTGGGCCGCGCTGGAGAAGGGCCAGATCAAGCGGGACAAGCTGGTGGTGCGGCGGTTTGAGGAACTGCTGGCCGCGCTGGAGCGCACCGGCGACGCGGCGGCGATGAACACATATTATCTCGACCGGCTGAGCGAGCATCCCGACCCAATCCCCGGCGCGCTGGACGCGGTGAAGGAACTGGCGGAGGTGGCCACCCTGGCGGTGGTGACCAACGGCGTGGAGCGGGTGCAGGAAAAGCGTCTGGCGGATTCCGGCCTAAACGCTTATATGGACGGTGTGTTCATCTCGGAGCGGGTGGGGGTGGAAAAACCCAACCGCCGCTTCTTTGAGACGGCCCTGCGCACCCTGGGCATCGAGAACCGGGGCAAGGTGCTGGTGGTGGGCGACAGCCTCACCGCGGACGTCAAGGGCGGCCAGAACGCCGGGCTGGATACCTGCTGGTGCAACTGGAACGGGGAGGAGGCTCCCGCCGAGAACGGACCGACCCACACCGTGCGCTCCTGGGAGGAACTGTATGCCATCGTGATGGAGCCGGACGAACTGGAGAACGTGGGCAAGACGGCGCGCAAGCATCAGTTTGAGCAGGGCGGCTGACCACAAGTTACGCGAAGAGACGGGACGAATATGGTACTATCCTTACAAAACATCGGAAAAAGTTTTGGCGAGACGGTGGTCCTTCAGGGGATCAACGCCACGGTGGAGCAGGGGGAGCGCATCGGCATCGTGGGGGAAAACGGGGCCGGAAAAACCACCCTGCTCAAGATCCTTTGCGGCGAGTATCAGCCCGACGAAGGGGAGGTGCAGCTGACCCGCGGCGTCACCCTGGGGTACCTGGAGCAGAACAGCAAGCTGGATCCCGCTCAGGACGTCTACGGTGAGATGCGCAACGCCTTCGCGCCGGTGCTGGACGCCATGAACCGGATGCAGCTGCTGGAAAAAAAGCTGGAAAAGGATCCCGCCGACCAGGAACTGCTGGCGGAGCACGCCCGCCTCTCGGCGGTGATCGACGCTGCCGACGGCTATAACATGGACGTGAACATCAAAAAGGTGCTCAGCGGCATGGGGTTTGGCCCCGAGACCTATCAAAAGAGCGTGGCGGTGCTCTCCGGCGGCGAGCACACCCGGCTGTGCCTGGCCCGGCTGCTGCTCCAGCGGCCGGACGTTCTGATCCTGGACGAGCCCACCAACCATCTGGATTTCATCACGATGGAGTGGCTGGAAAACTATCTGAAGGGCTACTCCGGCGCGGTGCTGGTGGTCAGCCACGACCGCTATTTCCTGGACGAGGTGTGTACCCGCATCTGGGAGGTGGAGGGTCACGGCCTGACCAGCTACAAGGGCAACTATTCCGCCTTCCTGCCTCAGAAGGAGGCGGCAGTGGCGCTGCAGCAAAAGCAGCACGACGCCGACGTGGCCAAGGCGCAAAAGCTGGAGGATTACATCGCGCGGAACCTGGTGCGGGCCTCCACCACCAAAATGGCCCAGAGCCGCCGCAAGCAGCTGGAAAAGATGGAGATCACCGAGAAGCCTTCCAGCGGCCCGCAGCAGCTGAAATTCCGCTTCGAATTTGACGTGACCCCTTACAACGAGATCCTGACCCTGAAAAACCTCTGTGTCAAGATCGAGGGACGCACGCTGCTGGAGCCCTTCGACCTGCAGGTGCTGCGGGGCGAGCGGCTGGTGATCGCCGGGCCCAACGGCGCGGGCAAATCCACCCTGATGCAGGTGCTGGCGGGGCGAAGGAAACCCAGCGGGGGAATGGTACGCCTGGGCGCGGGGGCGAAGGTGAGCGTGTTTGAGCAGCAGCAGCTGCGCCGCGGCGGCCGGGTCATCGACGCCGTGTGGGACAAGTGGCCCCGCATGACCGAACTGGAAGTGCGCAGCCATCTGGCCCGCTTTGGCTTTAAGGGCGAGGATGTGTTCAAGCCCTGCGGCGCGCTGTCCGGCGGCGAACTCGCCCGTCTGCGCCTCGCCGAGATCGTGCTGGAGCGGCCCAACCTGCTGTTTATGGACGAGCCCACCAACCACCTGGACATCTACACCCGCGACAGCCTCACCGAGGCGCTGGCTGCCTATGAGGGCACTCTGCTGCTGATCACCCACGACCGCTACCTGATGAACAGCCTGGCCTGCCCCATCCTCTACATTGAGAACGGCAAGGCCACCCTGTACGAGAGCTACGAAAAGATGATGGGCCGCGGCCAGGCCGCGCCGGAGCCCGTCTCCAATCCCCAGAACGCCACTGGCGGCAAGGCCTCCTACGGCAAGGAGCAGCGCCGCCGCCGCGCGGAACTGCGGGCCAAGATCAAGGCTGTGGAGGAGGAGATCGAGCAGATCGGCGCCCGGGTGGTGGAACTGGAAAATTCCATCAATGACCCCGAAGTCCTGCGGGACCATGTGCTGCTGCGGGACACCTGTGACGAATTGGACGACACCCGGTTCCATCAGCAGGAACTGTTCGACCAGTGGGAAAAGCTGGTGGAGGAACAGGAACAGTACGAGCAGGAAGAGGATTGAGCCATGCCCCGGCCAAGCCGGCAGGCCCTTTTCCGCAATACAAACGCGAAAGCGCCCCCTGACAAGCTGATCGACTTGCCAGGGGGCGCTTTCGTTCAACGTTGCCTTCGAATGTCACAGCGCGGCGTGCTTGGGAAAGATCAGGCGGATGGTGGTGCCCTTGCCCAGGGCGCTTTCCAGTTCCACCTGGGCGTGGTGGAAGGCAGCGCCGTGCTTGACGATGGACAGGCCCAGCCCGGTGCCGCCGATCTCCTTGGAGTGGCTCTTGTCCACCCGGTAGAACCGTTCAAACACCCGGCTTTGATGCTCGGGCGCGATGCCGATGCCGGTGTCCGCCACCTGCAGGATGGCATGGCCGGCGTCGGACCTGACCGTCACGGTGACGCTGCCGCCGGGCCGGTTGTACTTCACCGCGTTCTCGCACAGGTTGTACACCATTTCGTTCAGGATGGCCGGCACCGCCTGGATGGTGGCCTCTCCACCTTCCAGCCGCAGGGTCACATGGGCAGCCTCGGCGGCGCTTTCCAGCCGGGCGAGGGTGCGGGCGGCGCACTCCTTCAGTTCCACCGGCACTGGCGTGTCGGGAACATTGTTTTCGTCCAGCTGGGAGATGCGGATGATGTCCCGCACCAGCTGGATCAATCGCTGGGATTCATCGTAGATCTTGCCGGCAAAGTGGGGCACGTCCGCCGGGTCGATCATGCCGTTCTTCATGATCTCGGCGATGCCGGCGATGGAGGTCAGGGGCGTTTTCAGCTCGTGGGACACGTTGGCGCTGAATTCCCGGCGCAGACCCTCCCGCTGCTGCTGTTCGGTCACGTCCAGCAGCACCAGCACGATGCCGGTGAGCGTGCTCTCCTGATAGACCGGGTTCGCGAGCAGCTGGCACACCCGCCCGTGCAGCGGCACAAGGCACTCCACATGTTCGCCCTCCTGCGCGCTGCGCAGCCCTTCCAGAAAGTCCGGCTGGTCGGTCAGGTCACGGATGTTGTGCCCGTCCAGCGGCTTTTCCGGCTGCAGCAGGCGGGTGGCGCTGGAATTGTAGGAGAGCACCAGGCCGTCGGCGTCCAGCACCAGAAATCCTTCCCGCATATTGTCGGTGATGGCGGTGAACTGGCGCTTTTGCGCCTGCAGCTGTTGGATCTGCTCCTTGATCTGGTGGTTCTGATGATGCAGGCGGCGCAGCAGGGGCTTGAGTTCCTCGTAGGGAGCCTGATTCACATGCGGGTGTTCCAGATCGATCTCGTTCAGCGGTTTTGTCAGCCGCTGGCTCAGCTTGTAGGCGATGGTCACCGCGATGAGCGCCGCGAAGATCAGCACCAGGAACAGCGGCTGGGTGAGGCTCACCAGAAGGGCCATGCTGGAATATTGGGTGCTGGAGATGCGCAGCACCTGGCCGTCGGAGAGCCGCATGGCGCAGTTGATGGTCTTTTTGGCCAGCGTTTCGGAGTAGCGGCTGCTCTGGCCCGTGCCGCTCGCCATGGCTTGCTGCACCTCCTGCCGGTCGGCGTGGTTTTCCATCCGGGCCGGGTCGGATTTGCTGTCAAAGAGCACGGTGCCGTCGGCGTCGATCAGGGTCAGGCGGTTCTGGCCCTGGGGCAGCTGTTCCAGATAGCCCACGCCCTCCTGCTCCACGTTGGGAACAAGATAGGCCAGTTCGTTCATCAGTTCGTTGGACAGCTGCGTCTCAAAATAGGGGAACAGGATGGCGACAAACAGGACCATGCACACCACAAGGGTGGTGAGGGTGACGGCCATCATCGCCTGGAAGATCCGTTTGCTCATTGGTCGTTCTCCCGGATGCGGTAGCCGGAGCCGCGCACCGTCTCGATGCAGCTGCCGCACTCGCCCAACTTCTGACGCAGGGTGCGCACATGCACATCCAGCGTGCGGCTTTCGGCGTCAAAGGTGTAGCCCCACACCTCCCGCAGCAGCTGCTCACGGGTGAACACGATGCCGGGAGACTGGATCAACAGACTCAGCAGTTCAAATTCCTTGTGTGTCAGGGTGACCGGCTTGCCGTTCGCCAGCACCTGGTGGCGGGCGGGACAGACGGTCAGGCCCGCGGCCTTGTATTCCACGGCCTGTTCGCCGGGGGCCGTGCGGCGCAGCAGCGCGTTGACCCGCGCCACCAGTTCCATCATGCCGAAGGGCTTGGGGATATAATCGTCGGCGCCGCTGTCCAGCCCCAGCACCCGGTCGTATTCGCTGCCTTTGGCGGTGAGCATGATCACCGGCAGCTTGCGGGTGGCGGGCTCTGCCCGCAGCTGCTTGAGGATCTCAATGCCGTCCTGTTCGGGCAGCATGATGTCCAGCAAAAGCAGATCGGGCGCGGCCTTGGCCATCTGCGCCCAGAACTGGCTGGGCAGACCGAAGCCCTGGGCCTCATGGCCGGAGTGGTTCAGCGTGTACACCACAAGTTCGCGGATGCTGTTGTCGTCCTCCAAAACGTAGATCACCGACATGATGTTCTCCCTTCAAACCCGGTGCGGTGCCGCACTGTGCCCCCCCGAAAGGCGGGCGGGGCGCTGCGGCGGGACCGGGCGATTTTATCCGCTTCCAGTATAAAACATTTGCGGCTGTTTTCCCACCCCGCAATGTAAAATGTCCGTAAAAAGTGGGGCCTGCGGCAACAAAAAAGGCCCCCGCGCGATGGCGCGGGAGCCTCAAAAGTGTTTCAGCCGGCGGTGGCCGAGGCGGCCAGGTAGCTGGCGATGTTGGTGGTGGAATAGGTCTGGAAGCTGAACAGCAGCAGCACCTGGTCGAACTGTTCCCGCTGCATCAGCGCGTCGATGCTGTTGCGGTAGCTGCGGGGATCGACCACACAGATCTCGGCGTAGTTCTCGGTGAGATAGGGAACGAAGCAGTTGGCGTAACTGTCCTTCACCACCAGCAGCCGGCCTTCGCCGGTGCCCTGGATGGTGGTGTAGGCCTGGTTGCCGTAGAGGAACAGGGCGTACTTGTCACCGGTCTCGGCCTTTTCCATCTCGTACAGGCCGCTGGTGAACAGCGGCTCGGTGGCCTCGCCCCGGGCGTCGGTCTTCCACACCGTCATTTGCACGGGAGTATCAAGATAGGCGATGGTGTCCGGCGTCTGGTCCCACCGCAGGCACTTGGAGTAGGTGGTGCCCCAGAAGTCCGGCACCTGCCCGAAATCCTCGGCGCTCACCTCCATGGGGGTAAGGCCCAGGCTGCGGCAGTATTCCTGGTAGGCCAGATAGGCGCCGCCGTCAGTGGTCCAGTGGTGGTCGGTTTTGTAGTACAGCTGTGTGTCAGCCGCGGCGGCGCTGAAGGCATCCCGCAGGTCCAGGCAGTTGGCGCCCTCGTGCATTTCAAAGATGGTATCCAGCAGCGCGTTTTCGTCCAGCAGCGGGGCGTTCGCGGGCAGCTTGTCGGCATAGATGAGGCTGGAGGAGGGGGTAAGCAGCAGGGTCACCTTGCCCGGGTAGCGCTGGGCAAAGAGGGAAGACTGCTGGATGTTGCCCTTCAAAATGCGCTCCTCAGTGGGCTTGAGGGCCAGCGTCTGGGTGAAGAGCATCTCGTCGTCGCCCAGCAGTGCACCGCCGATCTCCTCCTTCTGGAACACGAGGCTCTCGCTGCGGCTTTGCAGCCGCAGCCACATGTCCCGGCCCACCACCTGATCCTTGGTGTAGGTGTCATACTCGCTGGTCCAGACGTTTTCAAACAGTTTCGTCAGGCTGAACTCCGGCACCTGGGCCAGATCACGGCGCTCCAGGTCGCTGTATTCCCGCTTCGGCCAGGCCATGTCCAGAAACATAAACCCGAACAGGAACACAAAAAACAGCACCAGCAGGGGATACTTTTTCAGTTCATTCCATTTTTCCTTCATATCTCTCGCACCCCCTCAGAAACGGAAATAGAGGAACGGCGTGTTGGTGGACGCCACGATATACGCGATGCACAACACCAGCAGCAGCCCCACCAGCGCGATGCGCAGGAAGGTGTTGTCCTTGATCCGGTCGTAGATCTTCAGCGGCAGGGGAGTGCAGCAGGCGATGCACACCGCCAGCAGCACGCCGTAGTTGCGCAGGAAGTACAGACAGCCCACGCCGCCGCTGGGGATGAACAGCTTCTGGAACAGCAGCGACAGGCCCACGCCGCTCTCGTTGCCCACGAACAGCGCCCAGCCAACGGCCACCAGGAACAGGGTGTAAATGTGGGGCCACACCTTGCCCTTTTTCAGCTTATCCAGCAGAAAGACCTTTTCGATGGTGAGCAGCACAAAGTAGTAGATGCCCCAGAGCACAAAGTTCCAGTCCGCGCCGTGCCAGATGCCGGTGAGGGCCCACACCACGAACATGTTGAAGATCTGGCGCTTGATGCCGCGGCGGTTGCCGCCCAGCGGGATATACACATACTCCTTGAACCAGCTGGAGAGGGTGATGTGCCACCGGCGCCAAAAGTCGGTGATGCTGGACGCGATATAGGGCAGGTTGAAGTTCATGGGGAAGTCGAAGCCCAGCATCTTGCCCATGCCGATGCCCATGAGAGAGTAGCCGGAGAAGTCGAAGTAGAGCTGCAGGCTGTAGGCCAGAAGACCCAGCCACGCCAGGGGCGTGCTGGCGTTTTCCAGACCGATGCCCGCAATATCCAGCGTCCCGCCGGACCACTGGCCGATGATGTCATACCAAAGCTGGCTGATCATGTCCGCCAGCAGCACCTTTTTTGCCAGGCCGAACACGAACAGGCAGATGCCGTCCTGGATCTGGGAAAGGCTGTACCGGTTTTTGTACACATGCAGCTGAGCGGCCACGTCCCGGTATTTCACGATGGGGCCGGCGATCAGCTGGGGGAACATGACCACATAGGCACCGAAGTTGATGATGTTGTGTTCGGCGGGCACGTCCCGGCGATAGACGTCGATGGAGTAACTCATGGTCTGGAAGGTGTAGAAGCTGATGCCCAAAGGCAGCACGGTGGCCGCCTCGATCAGCCCGATGGACAGACCGAACAGGCTGTTCACGGTGCCGATGAGGAAATTGGTGTATTTGAAGAACACCAGCATGGACAGGCTGCCCACGATGGACGCCACCAGCAGCACCCGCCGCGCCTTCACGCTGCCGTCGAACTTTTCCATCAAAAGGCTGCAGATATAGTTGATGAGGATGAGCACCACCATGACGGGGAAGAACTTGACCTCGCCCCAGGAATAGAACACCAGGCTGCACACAAACAGCGCCAGGTTTTTCAGCCTGGGCGGCGCGATGTAGTACAGTGCCAGGGTGATGGGCAGAAAGCGGAACAAGAACAGTATCGTGCTGAAGATCAAAAAACGACCCTCCCTTTCACACAAAAGGCCGGTACCTGGAAAACGCAGGTATCGGCCTTATCTTTCAGCGCGGTTCGCCTTACTTGAGCGCCTCGTCCAGCGCCGTGTCGATCTGGGCGTAATCGGCACCCTCGGTGTTGGCCACCACCATCACCAGATAATCGCCCTTCACAACGATGCGGGCGTCGGCGGCCATGGCCTCCATGTCCGCGAATTCGGCGTACAGGCCGCCGGTGGAGATGCTGGTCTTGTAGGCGTTCAGCTCCTCCTGCACGGCGGAGGCTTTGCCCTCCACCGCCTTGATGGCCACGATCAGCGCGCTGTTGCCCTGGTCGTTGCTCACCTTGCCGGCGTATTCCGCGATGTTGTCAGGGGTGAGGAGCATATCCAGCTGGATGAAGTTGTCGTCCACGTCCCGGGGATTGCTCACCGGGTTCACCTTTTCCACCGCGGCCACGATATCGGACAGGTTGTAAGAAGCGGTCTCGGACCCGCCGCCGCAGCCGGCCAGCGCAAACGAGCAAAGCAGAACTGCCATGAGCAGCGAAACGATCTTTTTCATTTGTCGTACTCTCCTTTTTGAAAAACCCTACGAAAATTCTATACTATATCCCTTGGGATTGCAAGTCTCAGTGCAAGTGTGTGCCAAATTTTAACACATTATTCATCGGTGCTTGCCGCGGGCGAAAATTCGGGGATATCCGCCACCGTCACCGGGTCGGTCTCTCCCTTCTTCATGGGCGTTTGCAGCGCCTGCCAGAGCGCCGCAAAATGCTGGGCCGACACCGTCGCGCCGCTTACGGCGTCCACCTCCAGGTCCTTCGGGTCCTTCAGCCCCGTCAAAGCCTCGCTGTAATACTGCCGGATCCCGGCCGGGTCGGTGCCGCACAGCGGGCGCATCCGGCCGGCATAGGCCTCGTCCTCGCTTTTCAGACCGCCCTCCTCGTTCACTCCGTCGAACTGGGCGTCGGTGATAACGCCGTCGGTCACGGTGATCTGGAGCCGGTCTTTGTAGCCCAGGCTGTCGAAATTTGTAAATTCCGCGCTGTATGTACCGTCTTTGTAGCCGCACCCCGCCAGCAGCACAGCAAGGATGCAACAGACCGCCGTTGCCAGATGTCTGCGGCGCATAGAATCACCTCCGTGTCGTCGCCCGTTTCAGGGGGACAGGTTTGCACCTATTATAAGAGAAAACGCCCGCAAAGTCAAATCCGGCGCGTTTTTCTTGACAGATGAAAAAAAGCGGCTTAGACTGATAACCAGTCAAAGGCTGTCAACAAAGGGAGAGAACACCATGCGAAACAACAAAACACGCCAGGTGGCGCTGTCCGGCCTGCTGTTCGCGCTGGCCATGGCGCTGTCCTTCATGGAGAGCGCCATCACGCCGCTGTTGGGGCTCATTCCGGGCGTCAAGATCGGCCTGGCGAACATCGTGGTCATGTACGCGCTGTTCTTCATGGGCTTTCCCCAGGCGCTCACCCTCAACCTCCTCAAAGCCTTCTTTGTGGGCCTGACCCGCGGCGTCACGGCGGGGCTTCTGTCCCTCAGCGGAGGCCTTGTTTCGCTGCTGGTGATGTGGGCGCTCTACAAGCTGCCCCGCCGCCCCACCTGGTTCATCCTTTCGGTGTGCGGTGCGCTGGGCCACAACATCGGCCAGCTGATCGCCGCCAGCTTCCTGCTCAGCAGCGCCCTGGCCCTTACCTATGCCCCCATCATGATCATTTTCGGCCTTGGCATGGGCTTTGTCACCAGTTCAAGCCTGGCCGCTTTGCTGCCGGCACTGGGGAAAATGGGATTTTCCACCGATCCCCGCGCCCCACGGAAAAATTCATAGCTTTTTCATGATTTTCCTGTTGACGAACTCTTGAGAGTATGCTATACTGTGACCATAACAAAGAATGATTCCTATTAATAGGGACCGTTTCAATGCGAAACATATAAAATGATTTGGAGGAAGAGAAAATGACCAAGAAGTTTGTTTGCACCGTTTGTGGTTACATCGCCGAGGGCGAAGCCCCTGAGTTCTGCCCCGTCTGCAAGGCTCCCAAGGACAAGTTCGTGGAGAAGGTCGAGAACACCTATGTCACCGAGCATGTGGTGGGCATCGCCAAGGAGGGCGTTCCCGAGGACATCATCGAGGGCCTGCGCATGAACTTCAACGGCGAGTGCAGCGAGGTGGGCATGTACCTGGCCATGAGCCGTGTGGCTGACCGCGAGGGCTACCCCGAGATCGCCGAGGCATGGAAGCGCTACGCCTTTGAGGAGGCGGAGCATGCCGCCAAGTTCGCCGAACTGCTGGGCGAGGTGCTGACCGACAGCACCAAGAAGAACCTGCAGATGCGTGTGGACGCCGAGTGCGGCGCCTGCAGCGGCAAGATGGATCTGGCCAAGAAGGCCAAGGAGCTGGGCCTGGATGCCATCCATGACACCGTTCATGAGATGGCCAAGGACGAGGCTCGTCACGGCCGCGGCATGCAGGGCCTGCTGGAGCGTTACTTCGGCTGAGCCGCTCAAAACGACCCCATACAGTAAGCACAAAGCCCTCCGGGTACGCCCGGAGGGCTTTTGGTTTGATGCGACAGGTGTGTGCCGGTAAATAGCTTTACAGAACGGCCGGCCGCGCCTTGTGCCGGAATGCCGTGCCTTGCGTGAAGAGAGCTGTCCGCCTGCTGCGGGACGGATGGGCGGCGGGCCGGCGGGCACATTTGGCGCTGCGGCGCGAGGGCCGACAGGGAATACAAGCGGGTTTTATGGACTGTTTTTCGGTTGGAATACCAACGCATCTATGGTAAAATAGGCACATAAAGATCACAAAGGAGACAAGCCACATGGTGAGCAAAGAGTTCCACGCTTCCCGCCGAAAACGGTATGCCGAACTGCTGGAGGACGACTGTGCCGCCTTCGTTTTCGCCGGGAATGAACTGCCGGACAAGGGGGATGAACTGTACCCGTTCACACCCTACGCCAACTTCTATTATCTCACCGGGTTTGACCAGCCCAAAGCGGTGTTGAAAATGACCAAGCGCGGCGGCCGGGTCCAGGAAGTGCTGTACATCCGGCGCGCCGACGAGCGCATGAAGCGCTGGGAGGGCGTTTGCAGCACCCGGGAGAGCGTGCAGGCGGAAACGGGCATTCAGCGGGTGGAATACCTCGACGCCTTCCGCGAGGAATTCTCGCTGTTCAGCTGGCCCGGCAGCGTCAAATGCATTTATGTGGATATGGCCAACTGGAGCGGCGAGGATCACATGACCCAGGCCCAGAAGTTCGCGGCGGAGATCCGCGCCAAGTATCCGGACATCCCCATCCGTAACACCTTTCAGGATCTGGCGCTCCTCCGTCAGGTAAAGACGGACGAGGAGATCGCCCTGCACCGCCGCGCGTGCGACGTCACCGCGGACGGGGTAAAGTGTATGCTGGCGCACCTGCGTCCCGGTATGTATGAGTACCAGGCGGAGGCCTATTTTGACTTTGTGCTCAAAAGCGCCAACGCCCGCCACGCCTTTGCCACCATCGCGGCCAGCGGCGCCAATGCCTGTGTGATGCACTATTCCGCCAACGACCGCCGGATACGGGACGGGGAGATGATCCTGTTCGATCTCGGCGCGGAGTGCGGGTATTACGCGGCGGATGTGAGCCGGACGTTTCCCGTCAGCGGCCGATTCACCGACCAACAGAAAGCATTGTATAATGTGGTGCTCAAGGGGCTGGAGGCCGCCATCGCCGCAGCCCGCCCCGGCCAGCCCAAAAACGAACTGGCCGGCATCAGCCGGGAGGTGATGGCCCGGGAACTGGTCCGCATCGGCATGATCGAGCGGCCGGAGGAGATCGCAAAATACTATTTTCACGGATCGGGTCATTACATTGGCCTGTATACGCACGACGTGGGCGACGACAACGCGCCGCTGGAGGAAAATATGATGTTCACCCTGGAGCCGGGGCTCTATTTCGACGAGCTGCAGCTGGGCATACGCATCGAGGACACCCTTCTGGTCACCCGTGACGGCTGTGAGGTGCTGACGGCGTCCATTCCCAAAACCGTGGAGGAGATCGAGGCCTTCATGCAGGCGAGATCGGCTTCCGGGTGTTGTGCGCTGCCGTGAGGCGCGCACGCGGCTAAATATTGATGTGAGGAGACGCAGAAAATGCGGTATGTATTCATCGTCAACCCGGTTTCCGGCAAAGCGGACCCCAGCGGCACGCTGGTGCCGCAGATCACTTCGGCAGCCGAAAAAATGGGGATCGACTGCGAGATCCTGCTCACAGAGTATGCCGGCCACGCCAAAAAGCTTGCCGAAGAGCAGGCGCGGGCGCCGGGGGATGTGCGCTTGTACGCCTGCGGGGGCGACGGCACCTTCAACGAGGTGATCCGGGGCGCCTATGGCTACGGCAATGCGGCGGTGGGCTGTATTCCCTGCGGCAGCGGCAATGATTTTGTGCGGAATTTCGGCGAGCGGGAGCCGTTTTTGGACCTGGAGCGGATGATGCGCGGGACGGTGATGGACATCGACCTGATCCAGACGGAAAAGGGGATCGCCACCACCATCTGCTCCGCCGGGCTGGACGCGCAGGTCGCCTATGGCATCCCGAAATTTCGCCGTCTGCCTTTCTGCGGCGGTACGATGTCCTATAATCTGTCCATCGTACAGGCGATCTGTGGGCCGCTGGGACATCGGTTGCGGGTACAGGCGGACGACGAGGTCATCACCGGCAACTTCCTGATGCTGGCCATCTGCAACGGAAAGGCCTACGGCGGCGGCTACGTTGCGGCGCCCGAGGCGGATATGCAGGATGGCCTGCTGGATCTTGTGCTCATCCGCAAGATCGGACGGCTGGCGGTGGCGCGGGTCATCGGCGACTACAAAAAAGGGGCGCACATCCAAAATGGGCAGGTGGCCCCGTCGTTCCAAAAGATCGCGCTTTTCCGCAGGGTGCGCAGTGTGCAGGTGGAGGTGCTGGACGGACGGCCCATTGTCGTCACCGAGGACGGGGAGTGCGAGGAGCGCATGGGCGTGTCGGCCCGGGTGTGCCCCCTTGCCGCCCGGATCATCCTGCCTGCCGGAGACTGATATGTTCTGACTGGGAGTCTGCCGACAAAAACAACCGCCCGGCAAAGGGCGGTTGTTTTTGTCGGCGAAGGTTGCGCGGGGAAAATATCAAAATCGTATGTTCACAAAAATTTTTAAATTTTCCCTCTTGATTTTTGTTATGCAAGTGGATAAAATATATATTAGCACTCGGGGACAATGAGTGCTAAACAAGTTTTAGTAATGCAAATTATTTTATAGTTCGAACAGGAGGCATTCTTATGCAGATCAAACCCTTGGCTGATCGCGTTGTGATCAAGACCGTGGAAGCCGAAGAAACCACCAAGAGCGGCATCATTCTGGCCGGCTCCGCCAAAGAGAAACCCCAGGTGGCCGTTGTGCTGGCAGTGGGCCCCGGCGGTATGGTGGACGGCAAGGAAGTGCAGATGCTCGTCAAGGTGGGCGACAAGGTGCTCACCAGCAAGTATTCCGGCACCGAGGTCAAGGTGGACGGCGAGGAGTGCACCATCGTGCGGCAGAGCGATATTCTTGCCATCGTGGAAGAGTAATTCTTTCGTAAGAATCGAACGAAAAGGAGATAGATGATTATGGCTAAACAGATCCTGCACGGCGAAGAGGCTCGCAAGGCCCTGAGCGCCGGCATTGATACCCTGGCGGATACCGTTAAGATCACCCTGGGCCCCAAGGGCCGCAACGTGGTGCTGGGCAAGAAGTTCGGCAGCCCCGTGATCACCAACGACGGTGTGACCATCGCCAAGGAGATCGAACTGAAGAATGCCTTTGAAAATATGGGCGCTCAGCTGGTGCGCGAAGTGGCCACCAAGACCAACGACGCCGCCGGCGACGGCACCACCACCGCCACCGTTCTGGCCCAGGCTCTGGTGAGCGAGGGCATGAAGAACGTGGCTGCCGGTGCCAATCCCATGGATGTGAAGCGCGGTATGCAGAAGGCCGTCAAGGCCGCCGTGGAGGCCTTTGCCACCAACAGCAAGAAGGTCAACGGCTCCAAGGACATCGCCCGTGTGGCCACCGTCTCCGCCGGCGACGCCACCGTGGGCGAGTTGATCGCCGAGGCGATGGAGAAGGTCAGCGCCGACGGCGTGATCACCATCGAGGAGAGCAAGACCGCCGAGACCTACTCCGAGGTCGTGGAGGGCATGCAGTTCGACCGCGGCTACATCACCCCCTACATGGTCACCGACACCGAGAAGATGGAGGCGGTCATCGACGACGCCTACATCCTGATCACCGACAAGAAGATCAGCGTCATTCAGGACCTGCTGCCCTTGCTGGAGCAGATCGTTCAGAGCGGCAAGAAGCTGGTCATCATCGCCGAGGACATTGAGGGCGAGGCTCTGTCCACCCTGATCGTCAACCGCCTGCGCGGCACCTTCACCTGCGTGGCCGTCAAGGCTCCCGGCTTCGGCGACCGCCGCAAGGAGATGCTGCAGGATATCGCCATCCTCACCGGCGGCCAGGTCATCAGCGAGGAACTGGGCTATGAGCTGAAGGACGCCACCGTGGATATGCTGGGCCGTGCCCGCCAGGTGAAGGTCACCAAGGAGACCACCACCATTGTGGACGGCTTTGGTGACAAGCAGGCCATCAAGGACCGCGTGGCTCAGATCCGCGCCCAGATGGAAGTTGCCACCAGCGACTTCGACAAGGAGAAGCTGCAGGAGCGCCTGGCCAAGCTGGCCGGCGGCGTGGCCGTCATCAAGGTCGGCGCTGCCACCGAAGTGGAGATGAAGGACAAGAAGCTGCGCATCGAGGACGCCCTGAACGCCACCAAGGCGGCTGTGGAAGAGGGCATCGTGGCCGGCGGCGGCACCGCCCCCATCAATGCCATCCCCGCTGTTTCCAAGGTCTGCGAGACCCTGGAGGGCGACGAGCGCACCGGCGCCAAGATCGTGCTGAAAGCCCTGGAGGCTCCTCTGCGTCAGATCGCCAAGAACGCCGGCCTGGAGGGCAGCGTCATCATCGACAAGATCCTCAGCGCCGGCAAGATCAACTACGGCTTCGACGCCCAGAAGGAAGTCTACTGCGACATGATCGAGGCCGGCATCGTGGATCCCACCAAGGTGACCCGTTCCGCTCTGGAGAACGCCGCCAGCGTGGCCAGCATGGTGTTGACCACCGAGAGCCTGGTGGCCGACGAGCCGGAGCAGCCCGCTCCCGCGGCCCCCGCGCCCGACATGGGCATGGGCGGCATGTACTAAGCCGCACACCCATCCGGTAAGCAGTGTCCGGACCCGCCTGAATTTCAGGCGGGTCCGGATTTTTTTGCGTCTGGCGGGAATGGGAAAAGACGCCCCGCAAGCGCGCCCGACAGGGGGTGATTGCGCCGTTTCGCACCGGGCCATACTCTCTGTGAGACCGGCCGCGCGCAAAGGCCGGCAGACAGGAGGCGCTGCGATTTGACCACAAGACGTCTTGTGACGCTGTTTGGCGCGCTGCTGGCAGCGTTCAGCATAGTGCTGGGGCGGCTGTTCGTGCTGGCTCAGAACAGGGAGTATGCCGACACCGCCCAGGCCCAGACGGTGACGACCCTGCCGCTGGCGTATTCCCGGGGGAATCTTTATGATTGCAAGGGGCGAAACCTCACCGCCTACGGGGTGGAATACTATGCCCTTTCCATACCCGGTGAGAGCAGTTATTCCCGGCTGTTCAACTATGTGCCCTACGCGCAGCAATCGCTGCTGTACAGCCGGCGCAATTCCAATGAGCCCTTTCTTGTGCAGGTGGGGCAGGACCTCACCGACCAGGGCATCTACACCTATGCCGTTCCGGGACGATACTTTCCCGTCCCTCTGGCGCCGCATCTGGTGGGTTATGTGAATGGAGAAGGCGAGGGGGTAAGCGGGCTGGAACTGGCCTTTGATGACGTGCTGGGCAGCCAGCGCACCCTGCAGAGCGTCCAGTGCGTCACCACCGCCCAGGGCAATCTTGTGCAGGGCAGCGAGCCGCAGCTCGTCACCCGGCAGGGCCAGGCGGACGGGGTCATGCTGACCCTGGATGAGACCATCCAGCGCGCCTGCGAAGGGGTGGCGCAAAAGAATATGACCCGGGGCTGCATCCTGGTGCTGGAGGTGGACAGCGCCCGGGTGCGCGCGAGCGTGAGCGTGCCGGAGTTCGACCCCACGGCGGTGGAAAAGAGCATCCAGGCCCAGGATACCTCGCTGCTCAACCGGGTGCTGTGCCAGTACAATGTGGGGTCGGTGTTCAAGCCGGTGCTGGCGGCCGCCGCACTGGAAAAGACCTGGGACTGGTACACCTATGACTGTGAGGGCTCGGTGGACCTGAACGGCCATGTCTACCGCTGCGCCCTCAGCCGGGCCCACGGACGGATGAACCTGACCAGCGCCCTGGAAAAAAGCTGCAACTGCTTCTTTATCGAACTGGGGCTCAAGCTGGGTGGGGACGCGGTGAACGAGGCCGCCGCGGACTTCGGCTTCGGGGATGCGGTGTATCTCGCGGGCGGGCTGCAAAGCGCGGAGGGCAACCTGCCGGACGCCGACCGCCTGGAGGACCTGGGCCAGCTGGCCAGCCTCAGTTTTGGCCAGGGGGAACTGCTGGCCACGCCGGTGCAGGTGGCGGGGGCCTTCAATGCCATCGCGGCGGGAGGGGTATGGCGAACCCCCAGCTTTCTGGAAGCGGTGATCGATGAGAACACCGGCGCCGCGGTGCAGTCTCTCTATGCACCCGAGAGCCGGCGGGTGATGGGTCAGGAGAACGCGGACATCCTGTGCGGGATGCTGGAGAGCGTGGTGGAGAACGGCCTGGGAAAGGACGCCCAACCCCAGCACGGCCGGGCGGCGGGCAAGACCGGCACCGCCCAGACCGGCACCTACAACGAGGCGGGCGAGGAGCTGATGAACTACTGGTTCGCCGGCTTCTGGCCAGCGGAGCAGCCCCGCTACACCATTGTGGTCATGCAGGACGGCGTGCCCGAACCGGCGGTCAGCTGCGGCGAAATCTTCGCGCAGATCTGCGAAGCGCTCTACTGGTTGGAGCCGGGGGAGTACACGGCGCTGGAAAATGCCGAAACAGCGGCCTCCCAGGCGGAAAACGGTGTTGACAACAACGCGTGAGGGCGGTATAATTGCAACGTAAAACAAGCAAAATGGCTGCGATAGGGCCAACGGCGTGCGGGGCATACAGAGAGGGGACCGGCTGGTGAAAGGTCCCGGCCAAAAGCGCGACACAAGCCACCCTTGAGCCCCCGGTGACGAGCCGGGCGTAGGCACGGCGTTAACGGGCGCAAAAGCGGCGGCTCCTTCGGGGCCGCAATCTGGGTGGTACCACGGAGCGTTTCGGCCTTCGTCCCTGCAAAGGGGGCGGAGGCTGTTTTTTTCGCTGTGCCGTCCGGCTGAATCCAAATTCATAAAGAGGAGATTTGTAACGATGCAATGGACCGGTCTGAATGAATTGCGGGAAAAGTACCTCTCTTTCTTTGAGAGCAAGGGCCACCTGCGCCTGGGCAGCTTTCCGCTGGTGCCCAAGAACGACAACAGCCTGCTGCTGATCAACAGCGGCATGGCCCCCATGAAAAAGTGGTTCCTGGGCCAGGAGGAGCCGCCCCGCCACCGGGTGACCACCTGCCAGAAGTGCATCCGCACCCCGGACATCGAGCGGGTGGGCATCACCGCCCGTCACGGCACCTACTTTGAGATGCTGGGCAACTTCAGCTTCCAGGATTACTTCAAGACCGAGGCGATCCACTGGGCCTGGGAGTTCTTGACCGGCGTGCTGGAGATCCCCGCCGACCTGCTGTACATCTCGGTCTACCAGGACGACGACGAGGCCTGGGACATCTGGACCAAAGAGGTGGGCGTTCCGGAGGACCATATGGTCCGCTTCGGCAAGGAGGACAACTTCTGGGAGCACGGCTCCGGCCCCTGCGGCCCCTGCAGCGAGATCTACTTTGACCGTGGCCCCGAGCACGGCTGCGGCAAGCCCACCTGCAAGGTGGGCTGCGACTGCGACCGCTATATGGAGGTCTGGAACCTGGTGTTCAGCCAGTTCGACTCCGACGGCAAGGGCAATTACACCCGGCTGGAAAAGCCCAACATCGACACCGGCATGGGCCTGGAGCGTCTGGCCTGTGTGATGCAGAATGTGGGCAACCTGTTCGAGGTGGACACGGTGCGGGCCATCCTGAACCATGTGGAGCGCATCAGCGGCCACATCTACGGCCAGGACGAGAAGACCGACATCTCCATCCGCGTCATCACCGACCACATCCGCTCCACCACCTTTATGGTGAGCGACGGCATCCTGCCCTCCAACGAGGGCCGCGGCTATGTGTTGCGCCGCCTGCTGCGCCGCGCCGCCCGCCACGGCCGGATGCTGGGCATCGACCGCCCCTTCCTCACTGAACTGGTGGACACGGTCATCCATGAGAACAAGGCCGGCTATCCCGAACTGGAGGAGCACGCCGACTACATCAAAAAGGTCATCGGCACCGAGGAGGAGCGCTTCTATAAGACCATCGATCAGGGCCTGAACATCCTGAACGGCCTGATCGACAACATCACCAAGGCGGCGCTCTCCGGCAAGGAGAAGATCCTCTCCGGCATCGACGCTTTCAAGCTGAACGACACCTTCGGCTTCCCCCTGGACCTGACCCGCGAGATCGCCGCCGAGGCGGGCATCACGGTGGATGAAGAGAACTTCCAGGTGGAGATGAAAAAACAGAAGGAGAAGGCCCGGCAGGATCGTCTGTCCCGGGACATCTCCGGCTGGAGCGCCGACCTGTTCGGCGAATTGAACGCCGCACCCACCGTGTTCACCGGCTATGATGTGCTGGAGGACAAGGGCACGGTGCTGGCCCTCTCCGACGGGGAGGAGCTGCTGGAGGCGGTCTCCACCGACGACGGCGCCAAAGAGGGCGTGCTGGTGGTGCTGGACCGCACCCCCTTCTATGCCGAAAGCGGCGGCCAGGTGGCGGACACCGGCACCATTGTTACCGCTTCCGGCGCGCGGCTGGAAGTGAGGGCGGTCAAAAAGACTCCCAAGGGCTTCTTTGTGCATACCTGCACCCTGACCGAGGGCACCGCCATCGTGGGCGAGAGCGCCACCGCCAGCGTGTCCAAGGGCCGTCGGCGCGCCATCGCCCGCAACCACACCGCCGCCCATCTGCTGCAAAAGGCCCTGCGCGAGGTACTGGGCAGCCATGTGCATCAGGCCGGCTCCTACGAGGACGACGAGCGGGTGCGCTTTGACTTCACCCATTTCAGCGCTGTCACCCCCGAGGAACTGGCGCTGGTGGAGCACATCGTCAACCAGAAGATCTTTGAAGCGCTGGACGTCACCGTGAAGAATATGCCCCTGGCCGAGGCCAAGAAGATGGGCGCCATGGCCCTCTTTGGCGAGAAGTACGGCGAGATCGTGCGCGTGGTGGATGTGAGCGGCTGGTCCACCGAGTTCTGCGGCGGCACCCATGTGAGCAATACCGCCCAGCTGGGCTGCTTCAAGATCCTCAGCGAGTCCAGCGTGGCGGCCGGTGTGCGCCGCATCGAGGGTACCACCGGCACCGGCGTGCTGCGCCTGCTGGACGAGCGCACCGAGATGCTGCACAAGGTGGCCGGCAGCCTGAAGGTGAACAACCTCAAGGACCTGCCCTTGCGCGCCGAGGGCATTGCCTCCGAGGTCAAGAGCCTTACCAGGGAACTGGAACAGCTGAAGGGCGAGATGGCCGCCAGCAAGATCGACGGCCTGTTCCAGAACGCCGCCGACGTGAACGGCATCAAGATCGTTTCCGCTTATTTCTCCGGCACCGCTCCGGAAGCCTTGCGCAGCATGGGTGAAAAGATCCGCGACAAGGCGCCCAACGCGGTGAGCGCTCTGGTGGGCAGCACCGACGGCAAGATCACCCTGGTGGTCTCCTGCGGCAAGGGCGCCCAGGACGCCGGCCTTAAGGCGGGCGCCCTGGTCAAGCAGATTGCGGTGATCGCCGGCGGCAACGGCGGCGGCAAGCCCGACCTGGCTATGGCCGGTCTGAAGGACGCCACCAAGATCGACGAGGCGCTGAACGCGGTGCCCGGCATCGTTGCCGGCATCCTGCAGGCCTGAAAAACTGACGAAACGCAGCGCCGGGCCGCACCGGCCTGGCGCTGCGATCATTCCGAAAGGAGGAGACTGTTGATGGACGATTGCTTGTTCTGCAAAATCGCGGCAGGCGAGATCCCTTCGAACAAGCTGTTCGAGGACGATCGCATCCTGGCGTTTTACGACCTCAATCCCCAGGCGCCTGTGCATTTTCTGGTGATCCCCAAGACTCACATCGACTCCGCCGCCAAGCTGGAGGAAAAGGACGGAGCGCTGCTGGCCCATGTGTTTGCCACCATCGCGCGGTTGTGCGACGAGTTGGGCTGTGAAAAGGGATACCGGGTGGTCACCAATGTGGGGGAAGACGGCGGCCAAAGCGTGCAGCACCTGCACTTTCATGTGCTGGCAAAGCGCAGCCTCGCCTGGCCTCCGGGCTGATTTCACGCCGCCGGACGGCGCGTAAAGTACGCTGTTGTTGACCTGTGCAATTGTGGATACAGGAGGAAACTTGAATGTCTCAGAAAACCTATTCGCTGCAGGTGGCAGGGCTCACCCGTGAGTTGCCCATCTGTGCCGTCAACGAGCATCTGGATATTGCGGCGTTTGTGATGTTCAGCGATGTGGAACTCACTGTGGCCTGCGCCGAGGAACTGCTGAAGCGCTGCCCGGAGTTCGATGTGATCGTCACCGCCGAGGCCAAAGGCATCCCTCTGGCCTATGAGATGGGCCGCCAGATCGGGAAATTGTACATTCCTGCCCGTAAAGGTATTAAACTTTACATGAGTGACCCGGTGGTTGTGGAAGATGAATCCATCACCACCAGCGGAAAACAGAAGCTGGTGATCGACCGCAAGGACCTTGACGCCATGAACGGCAAGCGGGTGCTGATCGTGGACGATGTCATCAGCACCGGCGGTTCGCTGCACGCGCTGGAAGCACTGGTGGGCCGCAGCACCGGAACCGTGGTGGCGCGGGCAGCCGTGCTGGCGGAGGGCGACGCCGCCGACCGGACGGATATCGTGTATCTGGAAAAACTGCCGCTGTTCCCGCACTGAGCACCATGAGGCGCCCGGTTGCCGTTTTTGGCGGCGCATACATCCTCACCCAGCTGGCTGCTGTCAGTCTGCCGCCGGCGGCTTTTTTGCCGCTTGCGGCAGTTTTTGTATGCGGGTGCATCATCGCTTGCGCTTGCGGAAAACGCGGCACGGTCCGCATTCTGCCGGCGGCGATCCTGATCGGATTCTCTGTGCAGTGCATAGGCTTTACAACGCAGGTGCGGCCGGCGCTTGCACTGGTCGGGCGGCGGGTGGACACGCTGGCCGAGGTGGTGAGCGCCGAGCCGGGCTTTGCGGAGGACACCGCGCGCGTGCGGCTGAAGCTGACGGGCACAGACAGTGACGGCCGGAACCTGGCCGGGGTGCTGGTGGCGGTGGACGTCTTCCCGGATTGTGAGGCGGGGCAGCGATTCCGGGTGTCTCTGTTGGCGGAGGCGCTGGACGAGGATGATTATCTGTACTCCAGCCTTGCGGACGGGGTCTATCTGGAGGCCGAGTGTCTGGAATCGCCGGAACCGGCGGGAGAAAGCGGAAGCATCCTCTACGCGCTGCGCCGTTTTCAGCAGCAGTTCGCCGCCAATGCGGCACGCTATCTGCCGGGCGACGAGGGCGGAGTGCTGGCAGCGGTGGCCAGCGGCGACAAAAGCCGCCTGCCCGACGATGTTGTCGAAAATTATCGTGCCGCCGGCATTTCACATCTGCTGGTGGTGTCCGGGCTGCATCTCAGCCTGGTGTGCGGCGTGTTCGCCACCCGGAGCGGCGGCCGGTTCCGCCGTCTTCGGGCGCTGGCGGCCCTCGGCCTTGTTCTGTTTATGATGGCTCTTACCGGCTTCACCCCTTCGGTGCTTCGGGCGGGTGTTGGCGCGCTGATTTTCTACACAGGGGATCTGTTCCTGCTTTCCGCCGACTCACTCACTTCCATGGGGCTGGCCGCCGTGCTCATCAGTCTGCAGGGCCCTTATGCCGTGTGCGACCTGGCATTTCAGCTCTCCTTTGCCGCCGCGCTTGGCGTGGTGCTGGCGGGCGGTGTCCTTCGCTCGCTTCGCCCGGATGCCAGCGATAAGAAGGAGACGCCGCCGCTGGTGAAAATACGTTTTTATGCGGCCGACCTGTTGCTGCCCACGGTGTTCGCGGCTCTGTTCACCCTGCCGGTACAGCTGCTGGGCGGGCTTGCGGTCAGCGGTGTGTCGGTACTGGCAAATCTGCTGGCGCTTCGGCTGGTGGGTTTTTGCGTGGTCTTTGGCATGCTGGCCGGCAGCTGCGGGTTCTTTCCGTGGCTGGAGTTTGCTGCCCGCGCTTTCTCTCTGGCGGGCGGATTGCTGGCAAAGCTGCTCAACGCCATCGCGGCGTTCTGCGCGGCGCTGCCGCTGGCCCGTCTGCCGCTGCCCCGGGAGTATACCCTCATCGTGCTGGCGGCGGTGGGGGCTGTCGCGCTCTGTGGGTGGCGTTTGCGCTTTCGGCGGCTGGCATGCCTGGCGATCGCGCCGCTGCTGTTACTGGGCATTGTCTGGGCAGCGATGCTGCAGCGTGACACGGTGGAGATCGCCGTGGTGGGCAGCGCCGCCAGCCCCTGCGTCGTGGCGGTACAGGACCGGCAGGCGGTGGTGGTGTTCCGGGGCGGCGATGCCAATGCCGAGCAGGTCCGGGAGTATCTCCAAAGCCGGGGCATTGAACGGCCGCAATGGGTGGTAGACCTGCGCACCGGCGCAAGTTCGCCGCCGCCCGAAGCGGTACATACCCTTTCCCTGAAGGATTTTGGGGTGAACGAGGCCCACAGTGCCGCCGTATGTGATATAATGACGACAGCGATCCGGCTGCGGAAAGGGTGCCTGGTAGTGCTGGATATCAGGGGCTACAAGATCGCCGTTCCCTCGGGAACGGCCAACACCGGCACGCCGGTGCAGGTGGATCTGGCGGTGACGGGCAGCGCCGCGCCGGGCAACCTGCGGGCAAAAACGCTGCTCACCCGCATGGCCTGCGACTGGCAGGCACAGCGGCAATGCGATCTGTACTATGCGCCGCGCAGTGCCCGGGTCCTGATCCGGCCGGGCAGGGCGGTGGTGTTGAGGGGAGGAACCTATGCTTTACAACAAGACCCAGTGGCGTGAAGCGCTGGAAAAGGGCGCCCCCATCTTCTATTTTTACTCCTCTGACCTGTTCCTGGCGCGGGCTGCCGCCGAGAAGACCCTTTCGGAACTGGCGGCCGCTACCGACGGCGAGGTGACGGTGCTGGAAGGCCCCGCCCCCGGCGTGGAGGAACTGGTCATGGCGGCGGGCACCATCTCCTTTTTCGGCACGCGCCGCATCGTGTCGCTGCCGGACCTGCAGCCCGCCGCCTACGGGGAAAAGGATCTGGACGAGGTGTGCGATGTGCTGGCCAGCGCGGAGAACGCCGCCTTTGTGGCTTACAGCGTGTTCAGCGAGGAGCGGGGGCAGCTGAAGATCGGCAAACAGGCAAAAAAATTGATCGCCCTGTGCGAGAAGTCGGGTTACGCGGCGCAGCTGGTCCATCCCGGCCCCCAGCAGCTGCGGGCGCTGCTGCGCCAGCGTGCCCATGAACTTGAGACCGAACTCTCGGAAAACGCGGCCGCCGCGATGCTGGAGCGGTGCGGGCAGGATATGTATCTGTTGGAAAACGAGGTGGACAAGCTGGCAGCGGCCAGCGGTTACACCGAGATCACCCCCGCGCTGGTGGTGGAGATGGGCACCCGCAATCTGGAGGCGGATGTGTTTGACATGGTGCGCTGCGTCACCTCACGAAACGCCGCCCGCGCCTGTGAGATTCTGGAGGTGCTGCTGCGGCTCAAGACCGACCCCATCGCCATCACCGCGGCCCTGGCCAGCAGTTTTGTGGATATGTACCGGGTCAAGGCCGCCCAGATGCAGAAGCTGGATTTCAACCGCGTTCATAAGGACTTCGGCTATACTGGAAAGCCCACCCGCCTGCAGATCAGCGGCAAAAACGCCAGCCGCTACACACTGGCGCAGCTGGGCGCCTGCCTTGGGGTGCTGGCCGAACTGGACGACGACCTGAAGGGCGGCTCGCCCACAGCGCCGGACGTGTTGCTGCAAACCGCTCTGTGCCGCCTGGCGGCGGCGGGAGGCGCCCGGTGACGGGCGGACGGCCGCGGGTCCGGCAGGTGCTGGTGGTGGAAGGCCGCTACGACGCGGCGGCCCTTGCCAACGCGGTGGACGCCCTGATCCTGACCACCGACGGATTTGCCATCTTCAAGGACAGGGAGACCCAGGCGCTGCTGCGGGAACTGGGGCGGCAGCGGGGGGTGATCCTTCTCACCGACCCGGACGCCGCAGGCTTCCGCATCCGACGCTTTGTGGCGGACCTGGTGGGGGCGGAACATGTGCGCCACGCCTATGTGCCGGCGGTGGCGGGCAAGGAGCGGCGCAAAGCCGTTCCCGGCAAGGAGGGCCTGCTGGGGGTGGAGGGCTTCGACGTGCAGGCGCTCCGGCAGGCGGTGCTGGCCGCGGGCGCGCAGCGGACGGCGGAGCGCGCCGGGCGGGCCATCACCTACGCGGACCTTTACGCATGGGGCCTCTCGGGCACGGCGGGGAGCAGGGAAGAACGGTATGCATTTTTGAAGCGGCTGGGCCTGCCGCCGCGGCTGTCCAAAAAGGCGCTGTGCGAGGTGCTGAACAGCCTTTACACCTGGGAAGAGATCGATGGGATGCAAAACGGACCGCAGCGGGGCTGACGCCCGCGCCGCGGTCCGTTTTCCGTATGCTTATTTCAGTTCGCCGTCCAGCAGCTGCCGGCAGTACCAGGGCTTTTCCAGCGTAAAGGTTTTTCCGCTCACGGCGGAAAGGGAGGGCGGGCAATCCGCCGGGAAGGTGAGCCGCCAGGCGCACAGCGCCTGGTATTTGAAGCGCAGCTGCCGGTTTACGGCGTTCTGGCCGTATTTCCCGTCCCCCAGAATGGGGCAGCCGATGCTGGCGAGATGGGCCCGGATCTGGTGGGTGCGCCCGGTGATGAGCTCCACCCGCAGCAGGGCCAGCCGCCCGCTGACCGCCAGCGTTTCATAGCGGGTCTCAATGGGCAGGGCATCGGGAGAAGGGTGTTGCAGCACAGTGACCCGCCCCTTGGCGGCGTCCTTTTTCAGCCACCCGGTCAGGGTGGCTGCGGGGGGCTCGGGGCGGCCGAAGGTGACGCAGAGGTATTCCTTTTTCAGCCGGCGGGCGCGGATCAGTTCGGTGAGATCGGCCAGCGCCGGAGCGGTCTTTGCCACCAGCACCAGGCCGCTGGTGCCGGTGTCCAGCCGGTGACACAGCGCGGGCGTGAACCCGCCGCCGGGCTGATACTCGCCCTTCTGGTGGAGATACAGCAGCACTCGGTGGATGAGGGTGTCCGGCTGGGCGTCATCGCTCACCGGCAGGCCGGCGGGCTTGTCGGCAATGAGCAGCTGGTCGTCCTCATACACCACCTTGGCCGGGTATTTCGCGCCCAGAAAAGCAGGGCCTTCCACGGGGCCGCTCGCCTTCAGCTGGTCTGGCAGCAGGAACAGCCTGATCTCGTCGCCCGCCTGCACCCGGGTGGAAAGGGGCTGTTTTTTGCCGTTCAGCTTGATCTTGTTCTCCCGCAGGGCCTTGTTCAGGCGGCCGGGCGTCAGCACCGGGTAAAGCTGCATCAGGTATCTGTCCAGCCGGGTGGGCAAAAGACAATTCACGCGGAGCACTTCCATCTTACTCGATCACCAGATCCTTTCCCACCAGCGGGCGGGCGTCCGCCGTGTCCAGCGTCACCATCAGCCAGCCCTCGTCGCTGTCGTTCACATCCAGAACGGGATAGCGCTGCTCCCCGCAGAGAAGGACCGCGCCCGCCGCAAGGCGGCGGCGGGCGAGAGGCGTGTCATAAAACAACACCACCTTGTTGGCGTCCGCCTCACGGCCGATGTCGGCCAGATTCGTGCTCAAAACACCTTGGTACCAATAATCGTCGGAGTAGTCGGCAACGCGCAGGGGGAAATCCTCGCTGTACGCCACGGCAAGGTCATGGCGGTAGCCTTCCAGCCCCGGCGCGATCACATACAGCACGGGTTCGGCCTCGCCGTCCCCGACTTGCGCGTACAAAGCCCCGCACCAGGCGCCCTGTTCTTCGGCGGCGTCCGCCAGACGCAAGAACGTCTCGGCCCGCTCGGTCACATACAGGCAGTCGCCGCGCAGCCCGCCGGCCAGCACCTCGTCGATCAAGGAGGCGCGCCGTGCGGCCGCGGCTTCTTCGTTGTAGCGGGCCACCACCGCGGTGTCGGTGCTGTTCATCCCCTCGTCGGCGGCGTACAGGGCCAGCTCCAGCCCGGTCCGGGTCAGCGGGTCCAGCGCGATCAGGGTGGCGTAGCGGCCGCGGACCGCGTCAAAGAAGTCGGTCGTTGCGCTCAGTTCCGGCGTCGTCCCGGTGACAAGGTCGGTGACGATGGGGGAATACGCCCGCAGCGAGGCGGCTTTCTGTGAAAGCGCCGGGCTCAGATCCGCCAGCTGCACCAGGCACATACAGGCGAGAGCCAGCGCACCGCCTTGTTTTACAGGCAGGGCGGCGCACAGCCGGGCAAGCCCCGCCACGGCTGTGAGCATGATGAGATAGTAGACCGGCCAGAACATCCGGCCGCTGCTGCGCAGGGTGGTGGCCAGTTCCACAAGGGCCTGCGGCAGGGGGATGCGGGCCAGGGTCGCGCCGTTGGCCGTGACCACGTTGCTCACCGCAAAGACGGTCAGACAGGCGCAGACGAACAGCAGCCAGAGGTGCCGGCGCAGCAGCGCGGGCAGACGCCGGCGCAGGGCCCAGTCTCCCCACAGCACGGCCGCCGCCGCGCCCAGCAGCACTCCGAGACCCAGATAGTTGAACCCGTCGTAGTTGCCGCCCGTCTGGTTCTGCACCGGCAAAAACAGGCTCCAGACCACCCCGCGGCTGGTAGGGTTCCACAGCGCGTTCAGATTCATGGAAAAATAGCCGTACTGGTTGCCCGCGCCCCCCGCGCCGGAGCCGGAGAACACGCCGAACAGCCAGCCCACACAGGCGGTGGCCGCAAGGTCGGCCGCCAGAAAGGCGGCGGGCTTTGCCGGCTTTCGGTTGCGCTGAACGTGACCAGCCAGCAGCGCGAAGGTGACGGCGTAGGTCATGGGCACAAAATAGGGGTGCAGGGCAATGGCCAGGGCATTGACGGCGAACAGACCCTTAAAGCAAAACCGGTTTTGCCGGGTGCCCAGCACATAATAGTACAGTGCCGCCAGGATGAGGAAGTGCGCCGCCAGCGAGGTGTGGCGGAAAGCCCGCTCCAGCAGGATGGGGCTGAGCACAAAGGGGACCGAACCCAGCAGCGCCGTCAGGTCCGAGTGCACAAACAGACCCACCAGCAGCGCCGCGAAGCCCCCCTGCAGCGCAAAGCACAGGGCGGTATACAGCCCGAAATACTGGAACGTCTGGGGCAAAAGCGGGCTCAGCAGGCGGAAAAAGGCCGCAAAGAGCGGGATGGAATCGGTGAAGGCGATGCTGGTGCCGTCCGGCCAGTTCAGATGGTCCGTCTCACACAGGGGCAGCGAAAGGGGAGACTGGCGGTAAAACAGCCAGCCCGCGTAATGCTGCTGCACGTCCTGCTCGATGTAGCCGCCGCGCAAAAAGGCGTCGTTGGTCACATCTAGCGCTGAAACGCCGTACACACACAGAAAGGCCGCAAGGCCCAGCAGGGTCCCCAGCAGAAAAAGACGGGTGTTTCGTTGTTTGGTCAGGGTCATCGCAGCCTCCGTGCATGGCCGCCCGGCACAAGGCGGGCAGCGTGTTTCCATTATTATAAGGCATGAACGGCAAAAATACAATTTCCCACCCCTCGTGTTGACTTTACCGGGTGGGTATTGTATAGTATAGAATAGTTTTTCAACTGCGCCGCTGTGGCGGAACTGGCAGACGCAAGGGACTTAAAATCCCTCGGTGGCAACACCGTACCGGTTCGATCCCGGTCAGCGGCACCACGCCGGAGCAAACGCTTGTTTGCCCCGGCGTTTTTCTCTTTTGCACAGCAGGAGGGGTTCGATATGCCTTCGGAGATCACGGCCGCCGTTTGCGGTGTGCTTGCGCTTTTTTGCCTGATCGTCAGTGTCATGCAGTTCATGGAAAAAGGCCCGCTCATGAACAATGCCTGGATATGGGCGACGAGGAAAGAACGGGAAGCAATGGACAAAAAGCTGCATTATCGCCAGTCCGGTGTGGTGTTTGCCTTTCTGTCTGTCACATTTTTCTGCATTGCGCTGGAGTGCGTCCTTTTGACCGGCTGGCTTTTTCCTGCTGCAGGCGGGCTGTCCGTTGCAGTGATAATCTATGCTTTTGCATCTTCCGCAAGAGATTTGGGCAGCGGAAAATACTGAATTGGATTTTCAGTCACAACGCAAGAAAACAGGGCTTGCATTTTGTGAAGGGAACTGATATAATGTAAAAAATTTGCGAAGGAGGCCGGCGGGCATGAAGAAAAAAGTGCTTTTGAAAAATGCGCTGCTGGCTTTTCGCCGGTTTTGTTTTCGGTTTCCAAAGAGGCATTGGTGTTTTAACACCAATGCCTCTTTTTTTGGCTTTCTATGCGCCGGTGGTTCCCGCCGGTTTTTAGAATAGAGCAGCAAAGAGACAGAGGAGGAAAATGTGAATGAATGAGAAAGTGAACGAGGGCATTTTTGACGCCCGCCAGCTGGGTGTGCCCAAAATGATCATTTTGGGCGTGCAGCACACCTTTGCGATGTTCGGCGCCACGGTGCTGGTGCCTCTGCTGACCGGCCTGGATGTGTCCACCACGCTGCTGTGCGCGGGCCTGGGCACCCTTCTGTTCCACCTGATCACCAAGGGCAAGGTCCCCGCGTTCCTGGGCTCGTCCTTCGCTTTCCTGGGCGGTTTCGCCATCGTCGCGCCCATGGCCGCGGACGGCACCCCCAACGTTGAGATGCTTCCCTACGCCTGCGGCGGCGTGGTGTTCGCCGGCATCGTGTATCTGGTCATGAGCCTGCTCATCACGGTGTTCGGCATCGGGCGCATCATGCGCTTCTTCCCCCCGGTCGTCACCGGCCCCATCATCATCGCCATCGGCCTGATTCTGGCACCCAGCGCCATCACCAACTGCCAGACCAACTGGCTGCTGGCCTTCGTGGCCCTGGGCACCGTTGTGGTCTGCAACATCTGGGGCAAGGGCATGGTCAAGATCCTGCCCATCCTGCTGGGCGTTCTGGTGGCCTATGCGGTGGCGCTCATCACCCGCTCGGTGGATTTCGCCCCCATCGCCGAGGCCAGCTGGCTGGGCTTGCCTGTACACACCAGCGCCATGGCCAAGTTTGACATCTCCGCCATCCTGACCATCATGCCCATCGCCCTGGCCACCATGATGGAGCACATCGGCGACATCGCCGCCATCAGCGCCACCACCGGCAAAAACTACATCCGCGACCCGGGCCTGAACAAGACCCTGCTGGGCGACGGTCTGGCCACCAGCCTGGCCGGCATCCTGGGCGGCCCCGCCAACACCACCTACGGTGAGAACACCGGCGTGCTGGCCCTCACCAAGATCTACGACCCCCGCGTGATGCGCATCGCCGCCGTGTTTGCCATCCTGATGAGCTTCAGCCCCAAGTTCGACGCGGTGATCAACACCGTGCCCACCGCCATCATCGGCGGCGTGTCCTTCATCCTGTACGGCATGATCAGCGCCATCGGCGTGCGCAACGTGGTGGAGAACCAGGTGGACTTCACCAACAGCCGCAACCTGATCATCGCCGCGGTGATCCTGGTGAGCGCGCTGGGCTTCAACAGCCTGGGTGGCCTTACCTTCAACGTGGCCGGTGTGAGCATCACCCTGTCCGGCCTGGCCATCGCCGCCATCCTGGGCATCCTGCTGAACGCCATCCTGCCCGGCAACGACTACCAGTTCGACAAGGTGGACAGCGAGACCGCCGAGAATCCCATGAACATGCAGGTGTGAGCCCCGCGCACGCCTGATCCCACAGCCCTGCCCTGCGGCAGGGCTGTTTTTGGGCTTGCGGCAGCGGCCCTGAATGCCGCAATGAAAACCGATGGGGGCAAACGCTTGTCTCCCGCCGAAAATTGTACTATAATATCGGAGTACACTTTATCCGTTGGGCTGTGCGGCAAGGGAAAGGCCGCGGCGCAGTGCGCAAACAGCGCGGCGGCAGCATAGAGTGAAATATATGAAAGAGGGGAATGGATGCAATGAAGGAATACGGTTCCATGGACCGGGCCGCGCTGGAGGCAGAACTCAGCTCTCAGCAGAGCCAGTACGACGCGTTCAAACAGAAAGGTTTGAAACTGGATATGTCCCGCGGCAAACCCTGCCCGGAACAGCTGGATCTCTCCAACGACATGATGAAGCTGGAAAGTTACATCGGTGAAAACGGTGTGGACGCCCGAAACTACGGCTACCTGGAGGGGATGCCCGAGGCGCGGCGCTTCTTTGCCGACCTGATGCGTGTGCCCAGCCCGGAACAGGTGCTGGTGTGCGGCAACTCCGCCTTGTCCACCATGTACTATCTGGTGGATCTGGGCTGGCGCGTGGGCTTCGTGGATTCCGTGCGGCCCTGGCGCTTCTGCACCAACATCAAATTCCTTTGCCCCACTCCCGGCTACGACCGGCATTTCAAAGTCACCGAGTACTTCGGGTTCCAGCTGATCCCGGTGCCCATGCTGGAGAGTGGCCCGGACATGGATGTGGTGGAGCAGCTGGTGAAGGATGACGACAGCGTAAAGGGCATCTGGTGCGTGCCTGTTTATTCCAATCCCGACGGCTACTCTTACAGCGACGACACCGTGCGCCGGCTGGCTGCCATGCAGACCGCCGCGCCCGACTTCAAGATCTTCTGGGACGACGCCTACTGTGTGCACACCCTCACCGACGAGGTGTACAATGTGCTGCCCATCCTGGAGGAGTGCGACAAGGCCGGCCATCCCGACCGGGCGCTGATGTTCTGCTCCACCAGCAAGATGACCTTCCCCGGCGCGGGCGTTGCGGCCGTGGCCTCCAGCCGCAAAAGCATCCAGCACATCCTGAAGAACATGAGCTCCATGATCATCAGTTACGACAAGATGAACCAGCTGCGCCATGTGCGCTTTTTGAAGGACCGCAAGGGCGTGCTGGAGCATATGGCGAAGCATCGGGCCATCATCGCGCCGAAGTTTGATCTGGTAAAGCAGATCTTCAGCCGTGACCTGGGCAGCTGCCCCGGCATCGCCCACTGGACCGAGCCCAAGGGCGGTTATTTCCTGAGCCTCTATGTGATGGACGGCTGCGCCAAGCGCACGGTGGAACTGTGCAAGCAGGCGGGCGTGGTGCTGACCCCCGCCGGCGCCGCGTATCCCTATGGCATTGATCCCCACGATCACCACCTGCGCATCGCCCCCACCTATCCCAGCCTGGAGGAGTTGGAGCAGGCCGCGACGCTGCTTTGCATCTGCGTGCGCATCGCCACGCTGGAAAAACTGCTGGCCAAATAAACCCTGTCCCGGAAGGGCCGCCCTCGCAAAAAAGGGCGGCCTTTTCTTGCGTGTTGACAAAGATGCCGGATGATGGTATATTTCATTTAACAATAAAGTTAAATGTTAAATGAGGTGACTTCATGGCGATGCAGGATACGCTGCGGGCGCTTGCAGACCCCACGCGCCGTGAAATACTGACACTGCTGCGTGCAGGCCCGCGAACAGCCGGGCAGATCGCCGAGCGGTTCCCGGTTTCGGCGGCGGCGGTCTCCCGTCATCTGTCGGTGCTGAAGGAAGCGGACCTTGTGCGGGATCGGCGGGACGGCAAGTATATTTACTATGAACTCAACGCCTCGGTGCTGGAGGAGATCCTGCTCTGGTTGACGATGCTGAAGGGGGAAGGGAACCATGGAACTTTTGAATAGACGCAAGGCGCTGGCATCCTCCGCGCTCATCCTGCTGCCTGCGATGGCCGGCATTGCGCTGTGGAACCGCCTTCCCGGCGGGAATGGCCCGGAAAAGCTGGCTTTCTGCCTTGGTACACCCGCCGCGATGCTGGCGACTCACTGGCTGTGCCTCTGGCTCACCTTCCGCACCAACCGACAAAACGGGCAGAGCAAAAAGGCTCTGGAACTGGTGTATTGGCTGCTGCCCTGTGTTTCGTTGTTCTGTAGCGCCGGCACCTGCGCGGTGGCGCTGGACGTAAAATTGGGCTGGGAGCGGCTGGTGCCCGCCAGCCTGGGGCTGATGTTCCTTGTCATCGGCAACTACATGCCCAAAATGAAGCGCAATCCCACGCTGGGCATCCGTCTGCCCTGGACGCTGGCCAACGAAGAGAACTGGAACCGCACCCACCGCGCGGGTGGCAGGATGTGGGTCGCGGGCGGCCTTGTGCTGCTGGTGTTCTGCCTGCTGCCGGAGACTGCCATGATCGCGGGAATGCTGGCGGTCATCGCGGTTTTGGCCGTGGCGCCCTGTGTCTATTCCTACCGGCTGTACCGCGCGCAGGTTCAAAACGGCAGCTGGAACGCGACTCTGCGCAGGTCAAAGGCCGACCGTATGGTGGCGGCTGCCGTACTGGCCATTCTGGCCGCGGCGGCGGTGGGAACCTTTGTGCTTCTCTTCACCGGCGACATCCGTTATACCGTGGGGCAGAGCGCCCTCACGATTCAGGCGAGTTACTGGCCTGACGCCAAGGTGGATTACGTCGATGTGGAGAGCGTGGAGTACGCTGAGGGCGTCCCGGCAGGAAGCCGTACAAACGGTTTCGGCTCGCCGCGCCTTTCCATGGGGGCCTTCCGCAACGATGTGTTCGGAGATTACACCCGCTACGCTTACACCGGCTGTGAGGCCTGTATTGTGCTGCAGGTGAAAGGGAAGACCATGGTGCTCAGCGCGGCGGATGAAAGCGAGACAAAGGCCCTGTACGAAGCACTTTTGAACAAAACCAGAGGATAAAAATCTTTTCTTTATGGAAAAATATGTTATACTGTTGGTATAGCGTTTTGATGGCGGCTCAGCGGCCGCCCATTCCCCAGCCAAGGAGGAAAAAGCCATGAAATGCCCCTATTGCGGCGAACTCGACTCCAAGGTGATCGACTCGCGTCCCACCGAGGACGGTGAGAAGATCCGCCGCCGCCGTGAGTGCCTGAGCTGCTCCAAGCGCTTCACGACCTACGAGATCGTGGAGACGGTGCCTTTGATGGTCATCAAGCGGGACCGCTCCCGCGAAGCGTTCGACCGGCAGAAACTGCTGGGCGGCATGCTGCGGGCCAGCGAAAAGCGGGAGGTCAGCTATCAAACGCTGGAGGCCGCTGTGGACAACATCGAACAAACCTTGCTGAACAGCTATGAGCGGGAGGTCACCTCCATGCGCATCGGGGAGTTGGCCATGGCGGAACTGAAAAAGATTGACGAGGTGGCCTATGTGCGCTTTGCCTCGGTCTATCGGCAGTTCAGCGATCTGAACACCTTCATGGATGAGCTGAAGGATATGCTCAACAGCCACTCCTCAAAGCATACTGAAAAATAAGTGGCCGGTCATCAGGATCTGGGTGCGCGCTTTCCCCAGTTCGCTCTGCAGATCCTGCTGGTTGTCCGGCCCCACATAGGCCGAAAGGCCGCCCAGACACATGGCGATGCCGCTGAGGTAATCCCGCTTGATGAACAGCGCCATCCAGTGTTCACGATGGGCAAAATAGTCGTTCATCTCGTCGATGGTGCGCAGGGCCTCCTCGTAACTGCCGGCCGCGCTCAGCTGCCCGATCCTGTCCAGATCCTGCAGCAATGCGTCGTTGGTGGTGTGCACCAGGATGCTGCTGGCAATGATCAACACCACCAGAAGCGCCAGCAGGCCAAACGCTGCTCGCACCCGTTTCATCCTCTCGTCCTCCCTTCGGAGAGCCGCTGAATCCTCAGCGGCTCTCTTTTTTTATCAGCTGAGTCTGGCCGGAATCGTCCCCCAGCAGCAGAAGCACCTGCCGCAGGGTGCATTTGTTCTGCCGCAGCACCTTTTCCAGCCATTTTTCGTTTTTTCCGCACCAGGCAAGATTGTCGGTCAGCGGCCGGCCGTCGATCACCAGAGGTACCATGGGGGTGCGGGCCTGGGGCGGGGGGATGTGCAGGTCTTCCCGGGTGGGGGTATCCTTTTGCTGCATCCGGCTGACGCTCAGGGTACCGTTGGTCTCCACCAGCGCGTAGTTTACTTCGGCGGGGTCGAAGATGTCCTTGCTCCGCAGCGCTTCCAGCAGATCGCTGGCGCTGAAGCGCAGTTCCCGCAGGGTCTTCTGGTCGATCTTTCCGCCGCGGATCACCGCCACCGGCGTGCCGGACAGGATCCTGGCCGCCGTGGGGCTCAGGTAACACAGCGCGGAGGAGAGCAGTTCCAGCACCACGATCAGGCAGACCGGGGCAAGGCTGGCGGCCAGCGGTACCTCCGGCGATTCGATGGAGATGGAGGCAAGATTGGAGATCAGGATGGTGGATACCAGTTCCGAGGGCTGCAGTTCGCCCAACTGGCGCTTTCCCATCAGCCGCATGGCGGCAACGATCAAAAGGTAGATCATCAAGGTTCGGAGCATGAGCACCAACATACGAAACTCCTCCCGGCATGTGGTTTTGCGGCGTCGGGGCCGGGGTATACTAAGCAGCGAGGTGAAACACGATGCCAAAACCCCTGTCTTGTTCGCTGAAAGCGAATGTTGCCCGCCTGAAAGAGATGTTTGGCAATTCCGCCGACCTGTATGCAAAGCCCGTAGAGGTGCGCGGCATACCCTGCTGCCTGTGTATGTTCGAGGGCCTGTCCACCCTGGAACGGCTGTGGGTGGTGATGCTCTCGATGCTCAACGAAAGCCGCTTTGAACCCGCTGACGGGCAGGAGTTGTTCGACTATATCCAGAATCGAACCGATCTGCCGGTGGAGAACACGCCGGTGGAGGACTTTGACGCGCTGCGCACCCAGCTCACCGCGGGCACGACGGTGATGCTCATCGACAACTGCTGTAAAGCGATAGTGCTTTCCACTCAGAATATGCAGTTCCGCTCGGTACAGGAGCCCTCCGGCGAAGGGGACATCCGTGGCTCCCGGGAGGGCTTTTGCGACCTTGTGCGGATCAATGTGAGCCTGGTGCGCCGGCTGGTGCGCACTGAGACGCTCACTACCCGGATCTTTCCCGTTGGCCGGCGCACGGCTACCGAGGTGGCCGTGTTGTACGACCGGGCGCTGGCAAAGCCGGATTTCGTAAACGCCATCGTGGAAAAGCTGCAGGCGGTGGATCTTCCGGTGCTGTTTGACAGCGGCTATCTGGCGCCTTTTCTGCAGCGGGGAAGCTTCAGTTTCTTTCAGGAAGTAGGATACACCGAACGCCCGGTGACCGCCGCCGCAAAGATCTGCGAGGGCAAGATCGTGGTGCTGGTGAACGCCAGCCCCTTCGCGATGATCGTGCCCTATTTCTTCAACGAAAACTTTCAGAGCCTGGACGACTATGCCGGCAAGGCTTACTTTGCCAGCGCCGTGCGGCTGCTCAAATACACTGCGTTCCTTTTATCCGTGCTGCTGCCGGGGCTGTTCGTCTCCATCGCGGAATACACGCCGGAACTCTTCCCGCCACAGCTGCTCTACAAGGTGGCCGCCGCCGAGACGGCCACGCCTCTGCCGCTGTTCATGGAGATGATGCTGGTGATCGTGCTGCTGGAGATCATCCGGGAGGCCGGCCTGCGGCTGCCGAAGCCCATCGGCCATTCGGTGAGCCTGGTGGCCGCGCTGATCGTGGGGGACGCCGCCACCAAGGCCGGCATCATGAGCACGCCGGTGCTGATCGTCGCGGCGCTGACCACCATCTCCATCTTCGTGATCCCCTCGCTGTACGAGCCGGCCACCGTTCTGCGGGTGCTGTTTGTGCTGGCCGGCGGTCTGTTTGGGCCCTTCGGCATGGTGACCATGTTTTTTCTGATGCTGGTGAGCATCTGCGGGATGCACTCCTTCGGCGTGCCTTACACCTCGCCGCTTGTGCCCTTTGGCCGCGGCGCGATGCGGGATGCCCTGGTGCGGATGCCCTGGCATCGGCTGGCGGACCATCCCTTTGACGTGAACGATCTGCCCGGTGGTGAACAGCAGTATGAATCATGAATCGATTTTTGAGCAAAAGCAGGCGGGGGTGCTGGTGCTCGCCGCCTTTCTGACCGACAGTTTTATCCAGCCCTTCGGGCGGCAGGCCGACGTTCTGCCCGCCCGCACGGCCATCCTGTCGGGCGCCGTCCAGTTTGCCCTGCTGTGCGGGATAACGGTCCTGTACCTGCGCTGGTGCGGGCGCGGGCAGCCCGGGAGGCTCCGCTCGCTGCTTTTGTGCGGCGCGCTGGTGATCTCCATCGCGCTGGAGATCATCCAGGGTGAACGGTTTTATAACTATGTGATGCAACAACAGCTGCAGGCGCTGGTGTTTTTGATCCTCGTGTTCGGCGCCGCCTATTACGGAGCCTTCGCCGGGGTGCAGGCGCTGGGCCGCGCGGCCTGGCCGGTGCTGGTGCTGGCGGGGGCGTCGGTGCTGGCGCTGGGTTGGTCGGTGGCGGGGCAGATGCAGTTCAGCCACCTGCAAACGCCGGCCGCTTCGCCCGAATTGCTGGCGCGGCTTGCGTTGGAGCGCTTTTATCTGCCGCCGGAACTCATCCTGCTGCCCTTTCTCTGCAGGCGGGGCGGCAGCGGGCGCGGCGCGGCCAAACTGATCGGGGTCGTTTTCCTGGTGGACAGCCTGCTGGCATTGCTGGGGGAGATGACCCTGGGTGTCGCCTATGCAAACGAGACGCAGCCCGTGTACACCATCGCGCGGCTGGGCGGACTGTCGGTCTTCCGCCGTCTGGACGCGCTGCATGTAGGGGTGTGGCTGTTGCTGTTCCTCATCAAGATCAGCCTGTATTTTGCCGGGTTTGTGGCGCTGTGGCAGAACATTAAGCCGTGTAAAGGTCATGCACCTTACTGGATTGCCCTGGCCGCGGTGATGGGAGCGTTCCTGATGGTCTGGAACCAGCGCGAGGCGCAGGCGATGCTGGTCCAGCAGGTGCTGCTGGCGCTGGCGCTGGCGCTGCTGGCCGCGCCGGCAAGCTGCAGAATGAAGAAGGGGAGGAAAAAACCATGAGATTCTGGCGGATGGGCCTTGTGCTGGCTATGGCGGCGCTTCTTGCGGGCTGCACCAGCGGCGGGCTGGGAGACCGGGTGGCGGTGAAAGCGGTGTACGTTGAAAAGGAAGCGGACTACGAGGCGCGGATCCTGGTACTGGAGGCAGCGCCCAGCGCCGACACCGGCCAGGCGAGCGAACAGGCGCGTTGCCTTGCGGGCAGCGGGACGACGGTGTACGAGGCGCTGCAGGCTGCCGAACAAAGCGAGAGCAAGCGCCTGTTTTACGGGCAGAACGAGCTGCTGTTCATCGGGCCGCGGCTGATGGAAGACGGCGTGCTCGATGCCTGCCGGTATCTGGCCAGCGACACCAGCGGCAGGCCGAATATGGCGGTGTACGGCCTGGATGCGGATCCCGACACGTTTGAACAGCTGCAGCAGGAGGGTACAGAGTTTCTGAACAGTGTGGAGCAGCTGGAAAAACGGGGGCTGTTCAAAACCTATCTGTACCAGTTTGAGGGCGACAGCGGCATCATTCCGGGGCTGTCGGTGCAGGAAAACACCGCCGCGTTTGACAAATTGACCCTCTACGGAGCGGGACGGCCAACGGCTGTCTGGAGGGGAGCAAAGGCCCAGCTTGCACGGCTGCTGGCCGGCCAGGCCGATGAGATGGAACTGACGCTGGAGCCGCTCTCGGTCAGCTTCCAGGTGCGCTCGCCCAAACTGCGCTTTGAGCCCGTGTTTACCCGGGAGGGGATGGAACTGGACGTTCGGTTCAGCGGCACGATCCAGCGGCTGGTCAGCCCCCGGGGCGCGGCTTTGCCCGGCCAGGACAGGCAGCTGGAGGAGGCCATCGACCGGGAGGTGCACAGCCTTCTGAACGAACTTGTGGACGATACATTGAGAAAGGGCAACGACGTGTTTCTGCTGGGCAGCCGTCTGGCGAACCTGGACGAGCGTACCTGTGCAGCCATGCAGGCGGACGGACGCCTTTCGCAGGCGGGCGTGGTGCAGTTTGACTGCCTGCTGCGAATGGTTTGAAATCAGGAACGACCCGCCGGCCGCATCGGTTTGCGGCCGGCGTTTTTCTGTGCGGGTCACTTTTTGTTGCGATTGGAAATTGCCATTCCGAACGGTATATTATATAATAAGTGTATCTGCAGACAAGACCGGCGCTCCGCTTTTCATGGCACGGCCCAAGCCGGGCGGTGGGGCTTTGGTCCTGCGAATCAAAGAAAGGGTGTTCTTCATGCCAGCGTTTTCCGTCCCGTTAAGCGACCTTGCGGCCACCTTGAAAATGGATACCATCTACGCCCCGAAGGAACTTTCCGACATTCCGATCTACACAGCGGACGTGAACCGTCCCGGCATCATGCTGGCAGGGTACTACCAGTATTTTGACGCAAGCCGTATCCAGATCTGCGGCATGGTGGAGATCGCCTATCTGAAAGAGCTGCCTGAAGCGGAGCGCCGCAGCCGGCTGGAAAAAATGCTTTCGCTCAAGCCCCCCGCCGTGATCATCAGCCGGGGGCTGGAGGTGCTGCCGGAATTTCTGGAGTTTGCCCGCCAGTATGAGGTTCCGCTGCTGGTCTCCACCGAGAGCACGTCCACGCTGCTCAGTTCCCTCATCAACATTTTGAATGTGGAACTGGCCCCCCGCGTGACCCGCCACGGCGTGTTCGTGGAGGTGTACGGCGAGGGCATCCTGATCCTGGGCGACAGCGGCGTGGGCAAGAGCGAGACGGCGGTGGAACTGGTGAAGCGCGGTCACCGGCTGGTGGCGGACGACGCGGTGGAACTGCGCAAGACCTCCAACCGCACCGTTGTGGGCACCGCGCCGGAGAACATCCGCCATTTTATCGAGTTGCGGGGCATCGGCATCGTGAACGTGGCGCGGGTGTTCGGCATCGGCGCGGTCAAGGTCAGCGAGCGGGTGGATCTGGTGGTGCAGCTGGAACCCTGGGACAAGACCAAGAATTACGACCGCACCGGCCTGGAAAACGACACCTATGACATTCTGGGCGTGCAGATCCCCTGCACGGTGATCCCGGTCATGCCGGGCCGGAACCTTGCGGTCATCATCGAGACGGCGGCCATCAACAACCGCCAGAAGAAGATGGGCTACAACGCGGCAAAGGAACTGCTGGCACGTCTCGGTCTGGAGGACGACGTGAGCATTTAATCGGAAAGGAAGCATATCATTTTGTATCGGATCATTGCAGACCTGCACACCCACACTCTTGTATCCAATCACGCATTCAACACCATCACCGAGATGGCCCGCACGGCCAGGGAGATGGGGTATCGGGCCCTTGCCGTCACCGACCACGGGCCCGCCATGCCGGATTCGCCCCACATCTGGTACTTCCACAACCTGCGGCGGCTGCCGGATGTGCTGGAGGGCATCCCGGTGCTCAAGGGGGCGGAAGTGGACGTTGTGGATCTTGAAGGCGGGCTTGACCTGCCGGAGGAGCTTCTGGCAAAGCTGGATTGGGTCACGGCCTCCATCCACACCGACTGCATGCCGGGCACCCTCACGGTGGAGCAGGCCACACATCTGTGGCTGAAGATCGCGGAAAACCCGCTGGTGGATATGATCGGCCACTCGGAGCAGGCACAGCATGTATATGACTATGACGCCGTTGCCCGGGTGTTTGCAAGCAAGCGAAAGGTCGTGGAGCTCAACGGCAATTCCTGTGTGGTGCGGCCGGAAGGGGCCGGCAACATGAAAGCGCTGGCGCTGGCCTGTAAAAAGGCGGGGTGCCCGGTGGCGCTCAACTCGGACGCGCACTCGATTTACCAGATGCGGGCAGGGGTGGAACACCTGGTCCGGCTGCTGGAGGAGATCGATTTTCCGGAGGAACTGGTGGTGAACGGATCGCCCCAGCGGTTGCTGGAAGAGTTAAAACTGCACAACAAACCTGTTGCGGAACGTATAGGAGGAGCATTATGAAAAAGTATACCATCGGCGTCGATCTGGGCGGCACCACCATCACTGCGGGCATTGTGGACGAGGATTGCAACATCATCGCAAAAAGCACCTGCGCCACCGAGTTGCCACAGCCCCAGGAGGCGATCGAACAGAAGATCGCCGATCTGTGCAAGCGGGTCCTTGCGGAAAATCAGCTTACATTCGACGACATTCAGTGGGTGGGCATCGGCACGCCCGGCAGCGTGAACAGCCAGCTGGGCGTTGTGGATTTTAACGCGAATTTCGGGTATCGGGATTGGCCGTTGCAGCAGCAGATGGAAAATCTGCTGAACTGCCAGGTCTTCATCGAGAACGACGCCAACGCGGCGGCCTATGGCGAATACATAGCCGGCGGCGCGAAGGGCGCCCGCTACGCGGTGGTCATCACGCTGGGCACCGGCATCGGCGGCGGCATCATCATCGACGGCAAGATCTTTGCCGGCTTTAACTACGCCGGCGCGGAGTTGGGCCACATGGTCATCCAGAAGGACGGCCGTGCCTGCATGTGCGGGCGAAACGGCTGCTGGGAGAAGTACGCCTCCGCCCGGGCGCTCACCGAAGACACAAAGGCTGCGATGCTGTCCCACCCCGACAACATGATGTGGAAGCTGGTGGACGGCGATGTGAACAAGGTCAACGCCAAGACCGCTTTTCAGGGGATGCGCGCAGGCGACGAACTGGCAAAACGCCTGATCGACAAATATGTGGAGTATGTGGCCTGCGGCCTGACCAATGTGATCAACATCTTCCAGCCGGAGATCGTCTGCATCGGCGGCGGCGTTTCCCGCGAGGGTGAGGTGCTGCTGGGGCCGGTGCGCCGCCAGGTGGACTGGGAAGATTACTCCCGCGACGGCAAGCGCCGTGTCAAGATCAAGGCGGCCGAGCTGTTCAACGACGCCGGTGTGGTGGGCGCCGCCCGTCTGGGCGACCAGGTCAAGACCTGAGCGGCGTTTCACCGCAAATAAGTATTCGGAGGCTGAACTCTGTGGAGCAACTGCAGGCCCTGTGCCGGGCCTTAAAAGACGAATCCATCGACTTTCTCTGTGGGGAGCCGCTGTCCAGGCACACGAGTTTTCACATCGGCGGCCCGGCGCGGGTGTTCTGCGCGCCGGCGGACGCCGGGCAGATAATCCGGGCGATCGAACTGTGCGAGCGGTTCGGCGTGCGCCGCTATATCCTGGGCAAAGGGTCCAATGTGCTGTTTTCCGACGCGGGGTTCGACGGGATGGTGATCAGCACCGCCGCCCTGGCCGGCGAGCCACGCTTTGAGGGGGAGATCGTCCACGCGGACGCGGGCCTGGGGCTGAACGCCCTCTGCAAGGCGGTGGCGGCCCAAAGCCTCACCGGCCTGGAATTTGCCTTTGGGATCCCCGGCAGCGTGGGCGGCGCGGTGTATATGAACGCCGGCGCCTACGGCGGCGAGATGCGCAATGTGCTGCACAGCGTGACCTTCCTGGACGATCAGGGCGCGGTGCGCACACTGCCGGTGGAGGAACTGGAACTGGGCTACCGCACCAGCATCTTCGGGCGCACCGGCTGGTGCGTGCTCAGCGCCGCGTTCCGCCTCGCCCCGGGCGACCGCCGGGAGATCGAGTCCGTGATGGAGGACCTGATGGCCCGCCGTATTGCCAAGCAGCCGCTGGAATACCCCAGCGCCGGCAGCGCGTTCAAGCGGCCCCAGGGCGCTTTCGCGGGCGCGCTGATCCAACAGTGCGGCCTGCGGGGCGCGCGGGTGGGTGGCGCGGCCATCAGCGAAAAGCACTGCGGGTTCATCATCAACCTTGGCGATGCGACCTGCGCGGACGTGCTGGCCCTGGCTGATCTTGTGAGCAAAACGGTAAAAGAGCAGACCGGCTTTGTGCTGGAAAAGGAGATCCGCGTGGTGGAGTGAGCCGGGCGGAGCGGGAAGGAAAAACCATGGAACTTCTGATCGTGACCGGCCTTTCGGGCGCCGGCAAATCGCTGGCAATGAACGTGTTGGAGGATATCGGCTATTTCTGCATCGACAACATTCCGGCGGGGCTGATGCCCCGCCTTGTGGATTTTGCGCAGCAGGGCGAAAATCTGCTGGAAAAGGTGGCGGTGGTGCTGGATGTGCGCGGCTGCCGCAGCGCCTCCGACGTGCAGGAAGCGCTGGACGGCCTGGACAAATGCGGCGTGAATTACCGCATCCTGTTTCTGGATTGTTCCGAGGAAGTGCTGCAGCGCCGCTACAAGGAGACCCGGCGCATCCATCCGCTGACCAGCTACGAGGGAGTATCCACCTCTCGTGCCATCGCCATGGAGCGGGAGGTGCTCCGGCCGCTTTTCGAGCGGGCGGATTTCGTGCTGGACACCTCGCTCCTTTCGCCCGCCCAGAACAAGGAGCGGATCTGCAGCCTGTTCCTTCAGGAGGAGAAGGAGGGCATGGTGCTGAACATCGTGTCCTTCGGATTCAAATACGGGCTGCCCAAGGAGGCGGACATCGTGCTGGATGTGCGCTGCCTGCCCAACCCCTTTTATGTGCCCCAGCTCAAATCCCTCACCGGCCTCGATCAGGCCGTGGTGGACTATGTGATGGACTCGGCCGAGTCCCGGGAGTTGCTGCGCCGCATCCAGTCGCTGCTGGAATATTCGCTGCCGCTGTATGTCAAAGAGGGGAAAAGCCAGCTGACCATCGCCGTGGGATGCACCGGCGGCAAGCACCGGTCCATCACCTTTGCCCGGCTGATCGGCCGGTTTTGTGCCGGGCTGGGCTATCATCCCGCCGTCCATCATCGGGATGTGAACCGCACGGCCTGACGGCAGGCCTGTGCTTGAAAGGAGGTGCGGCGTGTGAGTTTTTCCCAGGACGTGAAAAACGAGATCGTGCAAAAGAAGATCACCCGGGAGTGCTGCGCGCTGGCCGCAAGCTACGGGATCGCCTGTTTCGGACGATATTTTGACCGGAAAGGCCTTGTGCTTCACACCGAACTGCAGGGGGTGGCGCAGTACGCCAGGCGGCTGTTCGGCATCTGCGGCATCCACGGCACCATCACCACCAAGGAACGGCCCAGCGGCCCGCTGTACGAGTTCAAGGTGGACGAGCCCGCCGAGGTGGAAGCGATGCTGCGTCTGTTCCACTGTGAAGAGGAGCAGGTCAGCCGGCATATCGACCCCCGGCTCATCCGCTGCGGGCACTGTTTTTCGGCCTTTGTGGCCTCGGCCTTTCTGTGCTGCGGCACCATGACCGACCCCCGCAAGGAGTACAATCTGGAATTCCTGTGCCCCCGCTACAACCTGGCCAGAGACCTGGAAGGGATTTTGGCGGAACACGAGTTCACCCCCCGGCGCACGGTGCGCAAAGGGGTGAATGTGATCTATGTCAAGGCCAGCGAACAGGTGGCGGACCTGCTCACCTTCATGGGGGCTGGGGGCGCCGCCATGCAGATCATGGACCACAAGCTGTTCAAGGAACTGCGCAACAAAACCAACCGGCTGAACAACTGCGAAACGGCGAACATCGACAAGGTGGTCACCGCCAACGTGGCGGCGCGCAGGGCCATCGAGTACTTACAGCAAAACGGCGACTTTGACGCGCTGCCCGCCCCGCTGCGGCAGGCGGCGCAGCTGCGGCTGGACTGGCCGGACCTGTCGCTGGCGCAGCTGGTGGAAAAGAGCGCGGAGCCCATCAGCAAATCCGGCCTGTCCCACCGGCTGAAAAAGCTGGAACATCTGGCCGATGATCTGCGGCAAAGGAGAAGCGATGTCTGAAAAGCAATTTGTGCATCTGCATGTGCACACGGAATACAGCCTGCTGGACGGCGCCTGCCGCATCGACCGGATGTTCGACCGGGTAAAAGAACTGGGGCAGACTGCCATCGCCATCACCGACCACGGCGTGATGTACGGCTGCGTGGATTTTTACAAGGCTGCGAAGAAGGCGGGGGTCAAGCCCATCATCGGCTGCGAGGTCTATGTAGCCACCCGCTCGCGGTTCGACAAGGTGAATCGCATCGACGGCTCCAACCATCTGGTGTTGCTGTGCAAAAACGAGACCGGCTATAAAAACCTCATCAAGCTGGTCTCCGCCGGGTTCATCGAGGGCTTTTATTCCAAGCCGCGGGTGGACAAGGAACTGCTGGAACAGCACCACGAGGGGCTGGTGTGTCTGTCCGCCTGCCTCGCCGGCGAAATACCCCAGGCGCTGCTGGCGGGGGATTATGAGAAGGCGAAGGCCGCCGCCCTCTACTTCAACGACCTGTTTGGCCAGGGGAATTTCTATTTGGAGATCCAGGACCACGGCATTGACGCCCAGCAGCAGATCCTGCCGCTGCTTATCCGCCTTGCCCGGGAGACAGGCATCCCGCTGGTGGCCACCAACGACGCCCACTACCTCCGCAGGGAGGACAGCAAGATGCAGAGCATCCTCATCTGTATCCAGACCGGCAAGACGGTGCAGGACGCGGACAAGCTGGAGTTTGAGACTGACGAATTCTATCTCAAGAGCACTGAGGAGATGTATGACCTGTTCTCCATCGCGCCGGACGCCTGCGAGAACACCGCCAAAATCGCCGAGATGTGCAATTTTGACTTTGAGTTCGGCGTCACCAAACTGCCGTACTTCGAAGCGCCCGACGGGATGGACAACCAGGTCTATTTTGAAAAACTCTGCCGGGAAGGGCTTGTACGGCGCTACGGCGACGGCGTGACCCAGGAGATGCACGATCGGCTGGAATATGAGATCGACGTCATCCGCCGGATGGGATACACCAACTATTATCTGATCGTTTTTGACTTCATCAACTACGCGAAACAGCAGGGCATCCCCGTGGGCCCCGGCCGCGGCAGCGGCGCGGGCAGCCTCGCCGCCTACTGCGTGGGCATCACCAACATCGACCCCATCCGCTATAACCTGCTGTTCGAGCGCTTTTTGAACCCCGAGCGGGTGAGTATGCCCGATTTTGACGTGGACTTCTGCTACGAGCGCCGGCAGGAGGTCATCGACTATGTGAACGAGAAGTACGGCCACGACCATGTAGCCCAGATCATCACCTTCGGGACCATGGCGGCCCGGGCGGCCATCCGGGACGTGGGCCGGGTGCTGGGCATGCCCTACGCCCAGGTGGATTCCATCTCCAAGATGGTGCCCATGGAACTGAAAATGACCCTGCACCGGGCGCTGGAGGTCTCGCCGGAGCTCAAAGCCCAGTACGACGCCGACCCCCAGGTGAAGGAGCTCATCGACACCGCCATCAAGATCGAGGGGATGCCGCGGCACGCCTCCACCCACGCGGCGGGGGTGGTCATCACCCGGGAGGCAGCGAACGAGTATGTGCCGCTGGCCTCCAACGACGGGGTGCCGGTGACCCAGTTCACCATGACCACCATCGAGGAACTGGGCCTTTTGAAGATGGATTTTCTGGGCCTGCGTACCCTGACGGTCATCAAGAACGCCGAGGACATGGTGCGCCGCCGCGAACCGGATTTTTCCATGGATGCCATCTCCTACGACGACGCCGCCACCTACGAGATGCTGGGCCGCAGCGAGACGGAGGGCGTGTTCCAGCTGGAAAGCACCGGCATGAAGCAGGTGTTGACGGGGCTGCAACCCAAGAACCTGGAGGACATCATCGCGCTCATCAGCCTGTACCGGCCCGGCCCGATGGATTCCATCCCCACCTATCTGCGCAACCGCCACGAACCGGACAAGGTGCGCTACAAAACGCCCCAGCTGGCGCACATCCTGGACGTGACCAACGGGTGCATCGTCTACCAGGAGCAGGTGATGCAGATCTGCCGGGAACTGGCGGGCTTCACCCTGGGCCAGGCGGACCTGGTGCGCCGCGCCATGAGCAAGAAAAAGCACGATGTCATGGAAAAGGAGCGCCAGCACTTCGTGACCGGCTGCGCGGCAAACGGCATCAGCGAACAGGCTGCCAACGAGATATTTGACGACATGAGCAGCTTTGCCTCCTACGCCTTTAACAAATCCCACGCGGCCTGCTATGCCTATGTGGCGTTCCAGACGGCCTACCTGAAGTGTCATTACCCCAGCGAATTCATGGCGGCGCTGCTCACCAGCGTGCTGGACAACACCGACAAGGTCATCGAGTACACCGGCGAATGCCAGCGCCTTGGCATCAAGGTGCTGCCGCCCAGCATCAACATCAGCGACGGCGGATTCACGGTGGACGGAAAAAACATCCGCTTCGGGCTGAACGCCACCAAAAATGTGGGGCGCAACCTCATCGCCGCCGTGGTGCGCGAGCGCAGGGAAAAGCCCTTTGCCTCGCTCTATGACTTCTGCCGCCGGCTGCACGGGCAGGAACTCAACCGCCGCGCGGTGGAGAGCCTGGTCAAGTGCGGCGCCTTCGACGAGACCGGCGTCAGCCGCAAGGCAATGCTGGAGAACGTGGACGCCATCTTTAAGAGCGTGGAGACCGACATCGGCCGCAACGTGGAGGGGCAGCTGGACCTGTTCAGCCAGATGGGCGGCGGGGAAGCGAGCGCCGGCGAAGATTTCCACATCGAGGACCACGGCGAATTTGAACTGCCGGAACTGCTGAAAATGGAAAAGGAGGTCAGCGGGCTGTATCTGTCCGGTCATCCGCTGGACGGATACCGCAAGCAGATCCAGGCCATCGGAGCCTGCCGCATTGCCGACCTGATGGGGGAGGAGGCCCGCCGCTACGACGGCAAACATGTGAACATCGTCTGCGCGGTGATCAAGACCAAATTCATGACCACTCGTTCCAATACGATGATGGCCTTCACCAACGTGGAGGACCTGAGCGGCACCATGGAGATCATCGTTTTCCCGAAGGTGCTGGCGGACTGCCGCAGCGCGCTGCAGGAGAACGCGGTGGTGGTCATCAACGGGCGTGTCTCTGTCAAGGAAGAGGAGAACGCCAAACTGGTGGCGGAAAAGATCATGCCCATCGCTGCGTATTCTCCCGCGGCGCCCGGCGCCGCATCGCGCCCGGCGCCGGCCAAAACAGCCCGCAAGGGGATGTATCTGAAGGTGCCCGGCCGGGACAGTGCGGAGTTTGCGAAGGTGGAGAATCTGTTGTCCATTTTTGAGGGCCCGCTGCCGGTTTACATCTATTTTGAAGACCGCAAACAACTCACACTCGCCCCCCGCAATCTGTGGAGCATGGAACATGAACTTTTGACGTGTGAGTTAAAACGCATTTTGGGCGACGGAAATGTGGCGTTCAAATAAAAAAACGCCTGATAGCGCCATTCGCACAATTTGTTAAGAGACGGTCAGACAAAATTTGTGAACATTTCGGCACATCTTTCTTTTGCGTTTTTGTTGCACCGATGGTATAATAGCCCTGTGATAAATCACAGCTGCGTGATCGCGGTTTTTGCCTCGGAACGTGTTTCCGGGCGGTTTGTTTTGAATGAATCGTAACAGAGGGGGCTTTTTTTATGGCTAAGGAAGTCAAGACGATCGGCGTGCTTACCAGCGGCGGCGATGCGCCTGGCATGAATGCCGCGGTGCGTGCTGTTGTGCGTACTGCCCTGAGCCATGGTATGCGGGTGATCGGCATTGAGCGCGGCTTCAACGGTCTGCTGAACGGTGAGGCCTATGAGATGAACCTGCGCAGCGTTTCCGAGATCATCCATCGCGGCGGCACGATCCTGTACACTGCCCGCTGCCTGGAATTTATGACCGAGGAAGGCCAGCGCAAGGGCGCCGAGATGTGCCAGCAGCTTGGGATCGACGCGCTGGTGGTCATCGGCGGCGACGGCTCTTTCCGCGGCGCCAAGGCGCTGGCGAACCTGGGGATCCCCTGCATCGGCATCCCCGGCACCATCGACAACGACATTGCCTGCAGCGAGTACACCATCGGCTATGACACCGCGATGAACACGGCGGTGGAGATGGTGGATAAACTGCGTGACACCACCCAGAGCCATGACCGCTGCAGCGTGGTGGAGGTCATGGGCCGCAATGCCGGCTACATCGCACTGAACGTGGGCATCGCCACCGGCGCTATCTCCATCCTGATCCCCGAACGACCCTACGATCTGGAGCGCGATATCCTGGACCGGATGAAATTCACCCAGAAGACCGGCAAAAAGCATTTTATTGTGATCGTGGCCGAGGGCGCGGGCCATGCGCAGGACCTGGCCAACGAGATCCAGGCCCGCACCGGCATCGACTCCCGCGCCACCGTGCTCGGCCATGTGCAGCGCGGCGGCAACCCCAGCCTGCGGGACCGCGTCACCGCATCCCGTATGGGCTATCAGGCGGTGGTGCTGCTGGAAAAGGGCATTTTCAACCGCGTGGTGGCCGTGTCGGCTGATAAGATCGTTGATTATGACATCAATGTGGCGCTGTCGATGCACAAGAGCATCGACACCACCCTGCTGGATGTGGCGGAGACCATCTCCATCTGAACCTGTGTCCCTTTGGGCTCGCTCTGTGCGGCGGGCCCTTTTCTTTTTTCTCGCACCGGCACGCAACCCCCGGTTGACAAATTTCAAGCCGCCGTTTGGTGGCGCGCAACCCGGCATTCTGGTATTCTTTGCGCAGCGGTAAGCGGCAGGGGCCGCCGGGCCGCAGCATCGAAACGGAGGAGGAAAAATATGATATTTGCTGACAAGCTCATCCGGCTGCGCAAAAAGAGCGGCTGGTCTCAGGAGGAACTGGCGGAAAAAATGAATGTTTCCCGGCAGGCGGTGTCCAAATGGGAGGGGGCCCAGACCGTGCCGGAACTGGAGAAGATCCTGCAGTTGAGCGCCCTGTTCGGTGTGACCACCGACTATCTTCTCAAGGACGAACTGGAACAGGAGGAATACGCCCCGTGCGGGGAGGAACGCGCCATAAAGCGTGTTACCCTTGCGCAGGCACAGGAGTATCTGCAATGGCGCGGAAAAGCCGCTGTTCTCATCGCTGCGGGCGCTTTTCTGTGCATCGTGGCAGTCCTTCCGCTGCTGCTGCTGGGAGGCGCCGCCGTGACGGGCGCCGCGGCGGTGAGCGGGGGAGTCGCGGCATCCGTGGGCCTGTGCGCCCTGGCGGTGCTGGTGGCCGCTGGTGTGGCCCTCTTCGTATGGTGCGGCTTCCGCAACGCCCCCTACGCTTTCATCGATACCGAACCCTTTGAAACAGAGTATGGTGTGCGGGGCATGGTGGCGCAAAAAAAGAAGGATTTCCATGGTGCCTACGCCGTCTGCAACATTGTGGCCACCTGTCTGTGCATCCTCTCGCCCGTACCGCTGTTTTTGTCCATCCTCACGGGGGAAAAAACATTTTTGCCCGTGCTGCTGCTCTGCCTCTCCATCCTGCTGGCGGGGGTGGGCGCGGTGCTGTTCATCCTGTGCGGCGTGCGCTGGGCCAGCATGGGTAAACTGCTGCAGGAAGAGGACTATTCGGTCGCGGAAAAGAAAAGAAGCGGTGTGAAAGAGGCGGTGGCAACGGCCTATTGGCTCCTGGCGGTCGCCGTCTATCTCGCCTGGAGTTTTGCCAGCGGCCGGTGGGACGTCACCTGGTTGGTCTGGCCGGTGGCCGGCGTGCTGTACGCCGTGCTGGAAAGCGTTCTCCGGTTGATCCTCTGGCGCAAGGATGGCCAGGAAAGCTGAAGTTTCACATTTTTCCCCCCGCGCGAATATTGTTTTAAGAGAACAATGCGCAAAAAGGGGGAAATCTTATGCAGCGGCGGGCGTATGCAGTCCGGCAGAAACACGGCCCGGCGCGCAGGTTTATGATCTGCGCGCTGCTTCTGGCCGCGCTGCTCCTGTTCAGCCTTGTAAAGCTGGAACAGAAGATCCGTCCGGTGGCCCGGGCCATGGCGGAATACGCCTGCCGGGAACAGGCCGTGCGCTGGATGCAAACGGCGGTGGCCGATTGCCTGCAGAACGCGCCGGAACTGCTGGAAGACCTGTACACCCTCCAATACGATGAGGCTGGCCAGGTGCAGAGCGTTGTGGGGGATACCGCCCGCCTCACCCTGCTGCAATACACGCTGGAGAGCGATCTCACCCGCTCCATGGGAGAAGGGAAGGCGGATTTTGCCATTCCGCTGGGGACCCTCCTTGGCCTGCAGCTTTTTTCCGGCCGCGGGCCTGACATCGCTGTAAAGGTGATCCCCCTTTCACATATTGAAAGCCGTGTCGAGACCGGCTTTGTCAGTGCCGGCGTCAACCAGACAAAGCTGCAAACGGATCTGGTATTTTCGGTGCAGCTGTGCGCTGTGCTGGCGGGGATGCAGGTGGAGACCACGGCCGAGAGCGGGATCTGCGTGGCCCAGCTTCTGATCGTGGGCGACACGCCGCAATTTTATCTGGAGGGGGCAGATTCTTCCGGCTGAATGTGGTATAATATCCGGGACGATCGGCCGTGAGCCTCCCGATGGACGGGAGGGCGGCAGCTGCAGAGGTGAAACAAGTGGAACTGGAACAGGCAAAGGAGCGGGTAGCGTATCTTCGACAGGTGATCGAGCGCAACAACCGCCTTTATTACGAACAGGACGCCCCCGAACTGGAGGATTACCAATACGACGCGCTGACAAGGGAACTGAAGGCGCTGGAAGCCGAGTTTCCCCAGCTGGTCACGCCGGACTCGCCCACCCAAAAGGTGGGAGGCGCACCTTCCGGCCGGTTTGCCAAGGTGACCCACCAGGTCAAGATGGAAAGCCTGCAGGACGCGTTCAGCTATGACGAGATCCGTGAGTTTGACAAGCGGGTGCGGGGCGAGGGCATTGACCCGCTGTATGTGGTGGAGGTCAAGATCGACGGCCTCTCGGTGAGCCTGGAATACGAGAACGGGCGCTTCGTGCGCGGCTCCACCCGGGGCGACGGCGTGGTGGGCGAGGACGTGACCGCGAACCTCGCCACCATCGCGGATATCCCCAAACAGCTGGAAAAGGCGCCGGAATTTCTGGAGGTGCGGGGCGAGGTCTACATGCCCCATGCCGCCTTTGAAAAGCTGGTGGAGGAACAGGAGCTCAGCGACAAGCAGCCCTTCAAGAACCCCCGCAACGCCGCCGCCGGCTCGCTGCGCCAGAAGGACAGCCGCATCACCGCCGGACGGGGGCTTTCCATCTTTGTGTTCAACATCCAGCAGCTGCGGGGCGGCCCGGCCATCACCAGCCACCGGCAGAGCCTGGACTATGTGAGATCACTGGGCTTCCCGGTGTCCCCCCGCTACAACGCCTTCACCGACATTGAGGCCGCCATCTGCGAGATCGAGGACATCGGCCGAAGCCGGGGGGAACTCACCTTTGATATGGACGGCGCTGTCGTCAAGGTGGACGATTTTGTCCAGCGGGAGCGGCTGGGCAGCACCAACAAATTCCCCCGGTGGGCCATCGCCTTCAAGTACCCGCCGGAGGAAAAGCCCACCATCCTTCTGCGGGTGGACGTGACGGTGGGCCGCACCGGCGTGCTCACCCCCACGGCGGTCTTTGAGCCGGTGCAGCTGGCAGGCACCACCGTCAGCCGCGCCATCCTCCACAACCAGGATTTCATCGACCAGCTGGGCGTTTGCGTGGGCGATACCATCCTGGTGCGCAAGGCGGGGGACATCATCCCCGAGGTGGTGGCTGTCACCGCCCACGCCGCCGACGGCGCGCGGCCCTTCCAGCTGCCGGACACCTGCCCCAGCTGCGGCGCGAAGGCGGTGCATCTGGAGGGGGAGGCGGCGCTGCGCTGCATCAACCCCGAGTGCCCGGCCCAGACGCTGCGCAACCTCATCCACTTCGCCTCCCGCGGGGCCATGGACATCGACGGCTTGGGCAAGGCGGTGGCGGCGCAGCTGGTGGAAAAGGGGTATGTGCGCTGTGCCGCCGATCTCTACGATCTCACCGCCGACCAGCTGCTCACCCTGGACAAATTCAAACAAAAGAGCGTCGACAACCTGCTGGGCGCCATCGAGGCCAGCAAGGAGAACAACCTGGACAAACTGCTGTTCGGGCTGGGCATCCGCAACATCGGCGACAAGGCCGCCGCGCTGCTGGCGGAGCATTTTGGCTCGATGGAGGCGGTACAGTCCGCCGATGCCGAATCCATCAGCGCCATCGACGGGTTCGGCGGCGTGATGGCCCAGAGCGTTGTGGAGTTCTTTGCCCGGGAGGGCACCGCCGACCTTGTGGACCGGCTGCGCCGCGCCGGCGTGAACATGGTCTGGCATGGAGAAGAGAAGACCGATAAGCTGGCGGGCAAGACTGTGGTCGTCACCGGCACGCTGGAGACCATGTCCCGCGCCGAGGCCGAGGCGCTGATCGTCAAAAACGGCGGAAAGGCCAGCGGATCGGTCTCCAAAAAGACCTCCTATGTGCTTGCCGGGGAGGCCGCCGGTTCCAAACTCACCAAGGCGCAGCAGCTGGGGGTGCCGGTGCTCACCGAGCAGGAGTTCCTGCAGATGCTGCAAAGTTGATTTACTTTACAATTTTATCTGAGACAGAGCGCTTGTCCCAAAGGGGGGACGGGCGCTCTGTTCTTTTGTTCTATCCCGCCGGGGGGGCACATACCATAGAAAACAAAGGACGGTGAAACAGAATGGACGAGTATTACACCGCGATCCGGCGGCTGCCGGGATTTTTGCGCCGCCCGCTGGAGGAGGTGCCGCCGCGCCAGGCGCAGACTGTCCACGAGATCCATCTGCGCAGCGGCAGACCGGTGGTGCTGACCTGCGCCGACGGCCAATTCTGCCTGCCTGGGCAGGGTGGGCCCACGCTCACCCACGCGCAGCTGCAGGAATGCTTTTATTCGCTGTGCGACCACTCTGTGCACAGTTATGAGCAACAGCTGGCCCGGGGGTTTATCACACTGCCGGGCGGGCATCGGGTGGGGGTAGCCGGCCTGTTCCACCTGCAGGGACAGGCCATGATGGGGCTGAGCGCCGTCACTTCGCTGAACATCCGTGTGGCCCGCACCGTGACGAGCGAACTGCCCGCCTCGCTGCGGGATCACATCCTCGGCCCCTTTCGCGGCCTTGTGCTGGTGGGGCCGCCGGGCAGCGGCAAGACCACCCTGCTACGGGGAGTGTCCGCCCTGTTGAGCCGGGCGGGCAAAAAGGTGTCGGTGGTGGACGAGCGCATGGAGATCTGGCCCTGTGGGACAAGCGGGTTTGCCGCGCCGGTGCCGCTCCACTGCGATGTGCTCAGCGGCTGCGACAAGCAGGAGGGCATCCTCAGCGCCCTGCGCAGCCTTGGCCCGCAGGTGATCCTCTGCGACGAATTGGGAGACGCGGAGGATTTTTCCGCGGTCTGCGCCGGGTCCAAGGGCGGGGTCAGTTTTGTCTGCACCGTCCACGGCGACGACGTGGAGGCGGTGGAGCAGCGCTTTTGCGCCACGCGGGAACAATTGGCAAAGAGTTTTTCCTGCATCGGCCTGCTGGCGGGCGCCTCCCATCCCGGCGTTATCAAGCAGGTGTGCTGGTTGTGAGCGCGGTGATCCGTCTGCTGGGGGCGGGGCTTGTGGTGTTTGCGGGCTGGGCCGCCGGACGTTGGCTGACCGAGAGGAAACACCGGCGGCTGGCCGCGCTGGAGCAGCTGGAGCGGCTCATCGCCCTGGTGCAGGACGAAATTCTGTACCGTGCCGCGCCGCTGGGGGAAATCCTCTCGACCCTGCAACAGCGCCGGGACCTGCCGGAACTTTTCCTTGCCGATTGCGCGCAGCTGCAGGATCTTGCCTGCCCGCCCGCGCTGGACAGGCCCGCCTGGGACCAGCTGCAGGGATTCTTTGCGCGGCTGGGCAGCGCCGCGGGGCAGGAGGAGGCGCGGCACTGCGCCTACTATCTGAAACGGTGCGCAGGCCTGCGGGGGCAGGCCCAAAAGGAGTATGAACAGGCAAAACAGCTGTACACCAAAGCAGGGCTGTGCTGCGGTGCGCTGGTGGCGCTGCTGCTGGTTTGACCATGAAAAAGGAGCTGCAAATGGATATTGACCTGGTATTCAAGATCGCCGCCATCGGCATCATCGTGGCGGTGCTCAATCAGCTGCTGATCCGCTCGGGTCGGGAGGATCAAGCCATGATGACCACCCTCGCCGGCCTGATCGTGGTGCTCTCGATGCTGGTGCGGCAGATCAGCGACCTGTTCGTGAGCATCAAGGCGCTGTTCAATCTCTAAGGGCCATGGAGATCTTCGGGATCGCGGCGTTTGTGCTGGTGGCGGCGATGCTCACCGCGCTGCTGCGCCAGTATCTGCCCGCCTATGCCACCGTGTGCCTGAGCCTGTGCGCGGTGCTGCTGCTGGGGCGCATCCTGCAGCTGGCGCAGCCGCTGGTGGCCTGGTTTTCCGCCGCTGCCGGCTATCTGGACGGCGACAGTTTTCTGGTGGTGCTGAAGGCCGCCGGCATTGCGCTGGTGGCCCAGAATATGCAGGATGTGTGCAAAGACGCCGGGCTTTCCACCCTCGCGGGGAAGGTGGAACTGGCGGGCCGCTGCCTGATCCTGGTGTGTGCGCTGCCGCTGTTTGAAACGATCATGGGGGCGCTGATCGCGTTTTTGCAATGAGAAAAATCGTGTGTATCCTGATCCTGCTGTTTATGCTGCCGGCCTGGGTGTTTGCCGAAGGGGAGACGCTGCCGCCCGATGTGCAGCAGGCGCTGGACGAGCCGGGCATTACGGCCGACGAGTTTCAGCAAACGTCGCTGGAAGAAATGCTCGGCGCGCTGTTCCAAACAGCGCGGCAGCAGTTTGAAAAGCCGGTGCGGCTGCTGGTGCAGCTGGTGGGCGCGGCGCTGCTGGGGGCGGTGGCGCTGGCCCTCGCGCCCCAGGGCGACTGGGCACGGCCGCTGGAGAGCGTCTGCGTGCTGGGAATGTTCGCCGTGAGCCTTGCCCCGGCCCTGGAACTGATGAATGCGGTGAGCGAGAGCGTTTCACAATGGCAGGTCTATCTGGTCAGCTTTGTGCCTGTCTTTTCCGGCGTGATCGCCAGCTGCGGCCAGCCCACGCAGGCCATGGTCTACAGCGGGATGTTCCTGACCATGGCAAATTTCAGCGCCCAGGTCATCTGCGCGGCGGCGCTGCCGGTGCTGCAGGTGTATCTGGCGCTGAACACCGCCGGCGGCCTGTGCGGCGTGGGCGGCGTGGCCGACGGCTGCGAACTGCTGGCAAAGGCGGTCAAGTGGCTGCTGGGGCTGGTGTCTGTTGTGTTCGGCGCGGTGCTGGGCCTGCAGAGCGTGCTGGCGCAGAACGCGGATACCCTGGCCATGAAGACCGGCAAATTCCTGCTCAGCAGCAGCATCCCGGTGGTGGGCAGCGTGGCGTCCGACGCCATGGGCAGCGTGCTCAGCGGCCTGCGGGTGCTCAAGGGGTCGCTGGGCTTTGCCGCCATCGCGGTGCTGGCCATCGATTTTCTGCCCATCCTGGTACAGAGCGTGTTCTATTACGCCGCCTATCAGCTGGGCGGCGCCGCCTCCAAGGCCTTCGGCCTGGAGCGGGCGGGCCGGGTGCTGGAGGGCATGGGGCAGGCCGTGGGCATCTGCGTGTCGTTCCTGGTGTTCTTTTTCATGCTGGTGGTGCTGTCCACCGCATTGATGATCACCATGGGGGGAGGTGGATAAGGGTGAAACTGTGGGCACTGAACGTCTGTGTGGCCTGCATCCTGGCCGGGGCGCTGGATCTGTTTTTGCCCCGGCAGGGCAGTTTCAAGAGCATAAAAACCGTGCTGGCGCTGTATATTTTAGTATCGGTGGTCAGCCCTGCGGCCGGAGCGGACTGGCGGGGGCTTGCGGATCTCTCCTTTGAGACGGCCGCGCAGCCCGCGGATTACACCGCCTACGTCTCCGACCTGGCCGCAGCACAGCTTGCGCAGCAGCTGGAGAGCCGGCTGGCCGACGCGGGTGTCGTCGCGCAGGTGCGGATCACCGCCGCGGCGGCGGATGCGCCGGCGGCGGTGACGCTCTTCACCGATCAGCCGGAGGAGGCACTGGCGCTGGCGAAGGAACTTCTGGACGAAACGGCGTATACATTCGACACCGCGCCGCCGCAAACATGAGGGATGGGAAGATGAAACTTGAACGGATCGGGGCGCTGCTGCCCAAACAGCTTGCCGGGCGCGGCAGTCTCGTGTTTTTTGCGGGAGTGTTCGGCGTGTTTTTCCTGATCGCCGGCGGGCTTCCCTTCGGGAGCGGGGAGAAGTCAGTGGACACCGCTGCCGTGCAGACCGCCCAGCAGCGCAGCGAGGCATATGCCCGGCAGCTGGAACAGACCCTCACCGAACTGATCGGCTCCATCCAGGGCGCCGGCAAAACGCGGGTGGCGGTCACGCTGGACGCCAGCGCGGAAACGGTCTACGCCCTGGACGAGACCGACGGCGGAGAGAATGGCCAGCGGCAGCTGGAACACATTCTGGTGGATACCCGTGATGGCCAGGACGCGCTGGTGGAAATGACCTGGGAACCGGTGATCCGCGGCATTGCCGTGGTGTGCGAGGGCGCGGACGACATTACGGTGAACGCGCAGATCACCCAGGCGGTCTCGGTGCTCACCGGGGTGTCCACAAACCGGATCAGCATAGCAAAAATGAGTTAGTTGGAGGTATCGTGATGCGCAGCAAAAAATTGAACCAGAAGATGACCCTGCTCACCCTTGTGGTCGCCCTGGGCGTGGCGGTCTACCTGAATTGGGAGTACGCCAAGAGCACCGACCTGGCGCTGGACGCCGCCGAGGCCAACGCGCCGGTGACCGCCGGTGTGGTGTCCGACGCGCTGGCGGTGGACGGCGACGTGACCACCGGCGACAAGAACTACGGCGAGGCCCAGCTGGTCAGCGTGGGGGAGCCCACCGGCGAGGAGTTCTTCGAACAGGCGCGTCTCTCCCGCACCAAATCCCGGGACGAGGCGCTGGACACCCTGCAGAAAAGCCTGAAGAGCGCGAAACTCTCCGACGAGGAGAAGGATAAACTCACCGCCGAACTCACCGCCACCATCGACCATATCACCGCCGAGAGCGACATCGAAAACCTGGTGAAAGCCAAGGGCTTTGTGGACTGCGTCGCCTTCATCGACGGGGACGCGGTGGATGTGACCGTGATGACCACCAGCGACGGCCTCACCAAGGAAGAGGTGGCCCAGATCCGGGATATCGTGCTGAGCAAGTGCAAGGTCACCGCCCAGAACATCACCATCGTGGAGGTAAAATAACAGTTGTAGAATCGGGCGGATGATGGTATAATAACAGGGAAGTTCCCATGCCGCGGCATGGACGCAAAAAAGCTTGTTTTGGGAGGGCCGGGTATGGACGTTTCAAATACCTGCGTTGTGAATGGCAGCCTGCAGATTTCCACCGAAGTGATCGCCAAGATCGCCCGCATGGCTGCGCTGGAGATCGAGGGCGTCAAGGAAGTCAGCCCTGCCGCTGCCGGCGTGAAGGGCTTGCTCTCCAAATCCAAGAGCGTGGCGGTCAGCCTGACCGACGATGTGGCCGAACTCACGCTGCAGATCGTCGTGTTCTACGGCGCCAGGATTCCTTCGGTGTGCGAAAAGGTGCAGAAGAACGTCAAGGCCGCCGTGCAGAGCATGACCAGCATCACCGTTTCCCGGGTGAATGTGATCGTGGCCGGCGTGCAGGTCCGCCCGGAGCCCACCGAGGAATAAGCCGACGAACCAACAAAAAACGCCAGGGCCCTCCCGCGCCACGCAGGGGGGGCCGCTCGCTGTGAAAGGAACGAAAATGGAGAAATTATCCCGCCGCGCCGCCCGCGAAAACGCGTTTCTGGCCGCTTTTGCCGCCACTTTTGACGATATGCCCCTCGCCGATGTGATCGAGCGGGCCAACGAAGCGGGGGACTACCCGCTGGACGAGTTCGCCCAGGCGCTGCTCGCCGCTTACTATGACCACAGCGCCGAGATCAACGAACTCATCCGCGCGAACCTCAAGGGCTGGACGCTGGAGCGCATCCCCCGCGTCAACCTGACGGTGCTGCGCCTGGCCATCGCGGAAGCTGCCTACGGGCCGGAAAAGCTGCCCGGCGTCGCCATCAACGAGGCGGTGGAACTGTGCAAAAAATACGCCGGCGAGACCGACTATCAGTTCGTCAACGGGCTGCTGGGCAATGTGGTGCGCCAGCTGGGCCTGGAGAGCGGCGAGCCCGCCCAGGTGTGAGCCATGCTGACACTGGGGTTTGATACAAGCAACTACGCAACCTCTTTGGCGGTGTACGACACCTGCTCCAAAGAGGTTGTTTGCGATAAAAAGAAGTTTTTGCCGGTGCGGGCCGGCCAGCTGGGGTTGCGCCAGAGCGACGCGCTGTTCCACCACACGGCAGCCCTGCCTGGGCTGCTGGAAGAACTGGCGGCTCAGGTCGATCTGACAAAGGTCGAAGCGGTGGGCGTCTCCGCCCGGCCCCGCCCGGTGGAGGGGTCGTATATGCCCTGCTTTCTGGCGGGGATCTCCGCAGCGACGGCGTTCAGCGCGGCGAAGGGCATCCCCCTCGTGCAGACCACCCACCAGCAGGGACACATCGCGGCGGCGCTGTACGCCAGCGGGGACGAGAGCCTGTTTTCGCGGCAGGCGCTGGTGTTCCACGTCTCCGGCGGCACCACCGATCTGCTGCTCTGCCAGGGCGCTGACAGCGTGGAGTGCATCGGCACCAGCACCGATCTGTACGCCGGGCAGGCGGTCGATCGGGTGGGCGTGCGGCTGGGGTTTGCGTTTCCCGCCGGCGCGAAGGTGAGCGAACTGGCGGCGCAGTGCACAGAACCCATCCGCCCAAAGTCCAGCGTGAAGGGAACCCAGTGCAGCCTCTCCGGGCTGGAAAATCAGTGCAACCAGCTGCTGGCCGCCGGTAAAAGCCAGGCCTATGTGTGCCGCTACTGCCTTTTGTGCATTGCCGAAACGGCGTACAAAATGGTGGTCAACGCCCGCATGAGCCACCCGGATCTGCCGGTGGTGTTCGCCGGCGGTGTGATGAGCAGCGACGTCATCCAGAAAGAACTTTCGGGCCGGCTGCCCGGCGCGCACTTTGTGCCCGGGCGGTTCTCCAGCGACAACGCCATCGGCGTCGCCCTGCTGGCGGGGCGGGAGGTGTGCCATGACTGATGTGATCGGCGTGACCGCCCTCAACCGCTATGTGAAGTCGGTGCTGGACGGGGACGGTTTTCTGGCAGACCTGGCGCTGCGTGGGGAGATCAGCGGCTTTGTGAACCATGTAAAGAGCGGTCACTGGTATTTTACGCTGAAGGACGAGCGGGCCAGCGTCAAGGCGGTGATGTTCCGCCAGGAGGCGCGGCGGCTCGGCTTTGTTCCCCAGGACGGCATGCGTGTTGTGGTGCGCTGCCGGGTGAGCCTCTACGAGGCCACCGGGTCCTTTCAGGTCTATGTGCAGGATCTGTTCCCCGACGGGCTGGGCGCTGCACAGCTTGCCTTTGATCAGCTGAAGGCGCGGCTGGAACAGGAGGGCCTGTTCCGCCCCGAGCACAAAATGCCGCTGCCCGCCTATCCCCGGTGCATCGGGGTGGTCACCAGCGCCACCGGGGCCGCCTTGCAGGACATCCGGAACGTGCTGAGCCGCCGCTGGCCCCTGGCCACACTGCTGCTGGCGGGGGTGAACGTCCAGGGCCTTGCCGCGGCCCAGGAGATTTGTGACGCCATCGCCGCGCTGGACAAAAGCGGCCTTGCCGACGTCATCATCGTGGCCCGGGGCGGCGGCTCCCGGGAAGATCTGTGGGTGTTCAACGACGAGCGGATCGCCCGGGCGGCCTATGCCTGCAAAACGCCCCTCATCAGCGCGGTAGGGCATGAGATCGACGTCTCCATCCTGGACTACGTCGCGGACCTGCGGGCGCCCACACCCAGCGCCGCGGCGGAGCTTGCCACCCCCGACCGGGAGATGGAGCGAAAAAAAGTATGCACCATCTTGTCAAATATTCATGAATATATGCATTCACGGCTGAATTTGTGCTATAATGAACTTGCTGCGGCGCGCCGGCAGGCGGGCCGCATTACCGGCGAATCCCTCTGCCGGCCCAAACAGGACAAGCTGTTGTCGCTTTGCGGTGCGCTGCAAGAGGCCAAGGCCGGCCTGCTGGCGGAAAAAGGGCGGTCGCTGGCGTCTGCCTGCGCCCTGGCCCACTCTCTGAGCCCCTACGCGGTGTTGGGCCGCGGGTATGCCGTCGTGCGCGACGAGGCGGGCGGATACCTGCCCGTGGCGGCGCTGCAGCCGGGGCAGACCATCCGCTTGCAGGGGACGGGCGCGGAAGCCCGCTGCCAGGTGGAACAGGTCAGCCAGACACAGGAGGACTTTGATGAAAAATCCGAAAAGCTTTGAGGAGGGCATGGCCCGCCTGCAGGAATTGCTGGACCGCCTGGCCAGCCCGGACACCCCGCTGGAGGAGGCCATCTCCCTTTACACCGAGACTGCCGTGCTGGCGGAATACTGCACCAGCGCGCTGGATAAGGCACGGCTGAAGATGCAGACCATCGACGAGCGCATCGCCGCGCTGGCACAGCCGCAGGAGGGGAGCGAGGAACCATGAACTACCGGCAGCGTTATGATGAATATCTCGCCCTGTTCAACGCGCAGATCGCCGTGTGCTGCGACCGCTTTCTGCCCGTGGGCAGCCGGGTGTGCGAGGCGGCGCGGTACAGCCTTCTGGCCGGCGGCAAGCGGGTGCGGGCGGTGCTGTGCATGGCAGCCTGCGAACTGCTGGGCGGCCGGGCGCAGCAGGCGGCGCAGCTGGCCTGCGCGGTGGAGATGCTGCACTGTTATTCGCTGATCCACGACGATCTGCCCTGCATGGATAACGATGATTTCCGCCGGGGCAAGCCGTCCTGCCACAAGGCGTTTGGCGAGGCGACGGCACTGCTGGCGGGGGACCTTCTGCTCACCGAGGCCTTTGAGGCCATCGCGGGCGCGCCCGTCAGTGAGGCCGCCCGGGTGCGGGCCACGGCGGCGCTGGCCCACGGCGCCGGCAGCGCGGGGATGGTGTACGGGCAGGAACTGGACCTCCAGTATGAAAACCAGCCCACAGGGGAAGACGTCCTCCGCCGTGTGCACCGCAACAAGACCGGCGCGCTCATCAACGCGGCGATGCAGATGGGCGCCGCGGCCGCCGACGGCGCCGAAGAGGACTGCCGCCGGCTGGAACAGTTCGCCTACGATCTGGGGCTGGTGTTTCAGATCGTGGACGATGTGCTGGACGTGACCAGCACCAGCGAGGAACTGGGCAAACCTGTGGGCAGCGACGCGGAGAATCACAAGACTACCTTCGCCACCCTCTATGGTCCCCAGGGTGCCATGGACCTGGCACAGAAGATCAATGCGGAGGCCTGCGGCCGGCTGGAACGGGCGTACGGCGAACGATCGGAGTTTTTGACAGCGCTGGCCGGGAGCCTTCTCCGCCGGCGCACTTGAAAGGGAGTATCGTTTTTGGAACTGTTCAAACAAGTGTACGGGTTCAATTATCTTCTGTCCATCTCACTGACCGGCTGGCTGGTGGCGCAGGTCCTTAAAACGCTGCTCAACGGCCTGCTTTTGGGCCGGTTTTCTCTGGAGCGGATGTGGGGTTCGGGCGGGATGCCCAGCTCCCACTCCGCCACCGTCTGCTCCTTGGTGGTGGCGGCGGCCCGGCTTTACGGGCCGGATTCCGCCATCTTCGCCCTGGCGTTCATCATGGCAATCATCGTGATGTACGACGCCATGGGGGTGCGGCGGGAGACCGGTGAGCAGGCGAAGATCCTGAACCGGATGCTCACCGACTGGATGGAGGCGGAAAGCGCCAACAGCCCCTTCCTGGGCGACAAAAAGCTCAAGGAAATGGTGGGCCACACCCCCTTCGAGGTACTGGGCGGCGCCATCGTGGGTGTGGTCGTGGGCTGGCTCATCCCGATCATTTAAATGGAAAGGGCGGGTGACATGGGTTACCCTTTGTTGGAGCAGGTGAACGACCCGCAGCAACTCAAGGCGCTGCCGGCCGACCAGCTGGAGCCGTTGTGTGAAGAGATACGGCAGTTTTTGATTGAAAACGTGTCCAAAACGGGGGGACATCTGTCCTCCAACCTGGGCACCATCGAACTCACCGTCGCGCTGCACCGGGCGTTCAGCACGCCTCAGGACAAGTTTGTCTTTGACGTGGGCCACCAGTGCTACACCCACAAGATCCTCACCGGGCGGCGGGAGCGCTTTGACAGCCTTCGGCAGCTGGGGGGCATTTCCGGCTTTCCCAACCCGAAGGAGAGCGTGCACGACGCCTTTGTGGCCGGCCACGGCAACACCGCGATCTCGGTGGCCATCGGCATGGCCCAGGCCAAAAAGATCAAGGGCGAGCCCGGCAAGGTCATCGCCCTGGTGGGTGACGGCGCGTTCACCGGCGGCATGGTGTACGAGGGGATGAACAACATCGACACCCTCAACAACCTGATCGTCATTTTGAACGACAACAAGATGTCCATCTCCAAGAATGTGGGCTCTCTGGCGCGGTATCTCACCCAGCTGCGCACCAACCCGGAGTATTCCAAGGCCAAGGCCAACCTGGAGACCGTGCTCGGCGCCATTCCCGGCGTGGGCAAGCCCATCGTGCACGCACTGCAGGCCGGCAAGGCGCTGCTGCGCCGGGGCATCTACCACTCCACCATGTTTGAGGAGATGGGCTTTCAGTACCTGGGCCCGGTGGATGGGCACGACGTGCAGCGCCTGAGCGAGTTGTTCGCCAATTTGCAGACCCAGTACGCTCCGGTGTTCATCCATGCGATCACTGTAAAGGGAAAAGGCTTTAATCCTGCGGAGGAGAACCCCGGTGAATTTCACGGTGTGTCCTCCTTCGACCCGGCGCACATCACCGACCCTGACGTGGCGCCGGACGCCTCCTTCTCCACCCAGTTCGGCAACGATCTGGTGGAACTGGCCAAAACGCGGCCGAACATCTGTGCCATCACGGCGGCCATGAAGTACGGCACCGGGCTGCAGTTCTTCTACCGCCGCTTCCCCGAGCGCTTTTTTGATGTGGGCATGGCGGAACAGCACGCCGTGACCTTTGCGGCGGGGCTGGCCAGCCAGGGGATGCTGCCGGTGGTGGCCATCTACTCCACCTTTTTGCAGCGCGCCTATGACCAACTGATCCACGATGTGAAGCTGATGAACAACAATGTGGTGCTGGCCATCGACCGGGCGGGCCTTGTTCCCGGCGACGGCGAGACCCACCAGGGCATCTACGACACCGCCTTCCTCAGCCAGCTTGGCATTCCGATCTATGCGCCCTCCAATTACGCGGAACTGGACCATTGGCTCACTTTTGTGGTGGACAAACTCACCGGCCCCCGGGCCATTCGTTATCCCCGGGGCGGGCAGAGCCAGACGCTGGAAGCGCTGGGCTGCAGCGGCGACGCCTTTGACCGCTGCCTTTCGCAGCCGGACGCCTCCGTCGCGCTGGTCAGCTACGGCAGCATGACCGAGGAGACGCTGGCGGCGGCGCAGCTGCTGGGGCAGAAGGGCCGCCAGGCGGACGTGTACAAGCTGGTACAGCTGTACCCCCTGCCGGAGGGGCTGTGCAAGGCGCTGCTGCGGTATCCCGTGATCCTCTTTGCGGAGGACAGCATCGCCGCCGGCGGGATCGGCGAACATCTCGCCCGCCAGCTGGCAGCGCAAAATTATCAGGGCCGGTTCATCCACAAAGGCATCTCGGCCCGCCAAACACTGCCGCACGCCACGGTACCGCAGATCCGGAACGTTCTGGGTCTGGACGGGGCCAGCCTGGCGGCGGCCGTCTGTGAGGAGTGACCCATTGAAAATTCGTCTCGATCAGTATCTGTGCCAAAACGGCCTTGTGCCCAGCCGGGAGCGGGCCAAAGCGCTCATCATGTCCGGCATCGTATTCGTGGACCAGCAGAAGGCGGACAAGGCCGGTCAGATGATCGCCGAGGACGCCCAGGTAGAGGTGCGGGGGCACGACATCGGGTATGTGAGCCGCGGCGGCCTCAAGCTGGAAAAGGCGATGAAGGCCTTTCCGCTCACGCCCGCCGGCAAGGTGTGCATGGACATCGGCGCCTCCACCGGCGGCTTCACCGACTGTATGCTGCAAAACGGCGCGGTCAAGGTCTACGCGGTGGACGTGGGCTACGGCCAGCTGGCCTGGAAACTGCGTACCGATCCCCGGGTGGTGAACATGGAGCGCACGAACATCCGCAACGTCACGCCGGAGATGCTCGCCGAGCCGGTGGAATTTTTCAGCGTGGACGTCTCTTTTATCTCCCTCAAGCACATCTTTCCGGTGGCGCAGGCGGTCACCGCGCCCGGCGCCGCCGGCGTCTGCCTGGTAAAACCCCAGTTTGAGGCGGGCCGCGAAAAGGTGGGCAAGAAGGGTGTGGTGCGGGAGGCCGAGACCCATCGGGAGGTCATCCTGCAGGCCGCCGGCTACGCGACAGACAACGGTTTCTCGGTGAGCGGGCTGGAATACTCGCCCATTAAGGGCCCCGAGGGGAACATTGAGTTTCTGATGTTCGTGGAGAAAAGCGAAGCGCCGACGCCGCTGGATCCGTCGCTGGCGGATGCCGTGGTGGCGGCGGCGCACGCCGCGCTGTAACTACCGGGAAAAGGGGTGCTGTCCATGACGGTCTGCCTGACAGGCTACAACGCAAAACCCGAGACCGCCCGGGTACTGGCCAGGGCGGCGTCGCTGCTGCTGGCGGCGGGCGCGCGGGTGGTCCTGGCCGGAGAATCCGGTTTTGAGCCGCCCACGGGCGTTGTCCGCCTGCCTGGTGCACAGGCGCTGGCCGAGGCGGACGCGGTGGTCACGGTGGGGGGCGACGGAACCATGCTCCACGCCGCCAAAGAATGCGCCCGCCACGGGCTGCCCGTGCTGGGGGTCAATCTGGGGCGCACCGGTTTTCTGGCCACCTGCGAACTGGACGAGATGAGCGCAAAACTATTCAAGCTGGCCAAAGGAGAGTTTGCGGTGGAGCACCGGGCCCTTTTGCAGGCGGAATGCACCGGCGCCGAGGCACCGCTGATCGCGCTGAACGATCTGGTGATCTACAGCGGGCAGCGGCGGCAGACGGTGGATTTGGATATCTACTGCGACGGAAAAGCGGTGAGCAACTGCCGGGGCGACGGGGTCATCCTGGCTACCCCCACCGGTTCCACCGCCTATTCGCTGTCCGCCGGCGGCCCCATTCTGGACGCGCGCATCCGCGGCCTTGTGGTCACCAGCATCTGCGCTCACAGCCTGCAGCGGCCGGCCATCGTCTTTGCCGCCGATCGCCGCATCACCGTGCGGCCCGGGCCGGATCAGCGGGGCCCCATCCTCGTCAGTTCCGACGGGGAACAGGAGATCCCTCTGCCGGAAAACGGTGAATTGCACGCAAAACTCTCGGAAAAGAGTGTAAAGCTTATAACCTTTAATGGCACGGATCAGTTCGATGCCATTGACAAAAAACTTCGTGGCAGGTGATTCCAATGAAAAACGACCGACACGCAAAGATCCTGGAGCTGATCGAACAATACCCCATCGACCGGCAGGAAGACCTTCTGGCTTACCTCAATGAGGCGGGCTTTTCCGTTACGCAGGCCACCGTTTCCCGGGACATCCGGCAGCTGCACCTTGTGAAGGCGGCGGTGGGCGACGGCAAATACCGCTATGTCTCCAGTGCCTCCGCCAGCGGACCGCGGCATTCCCAGGGGCGGTTTGAGACCATCTTTCGGGAATCCGTGCTCAAGGCGGACTGGGCCGGCTGCACGCTGCTGGTGCGCTGCTATCCCGGCATGGCCAGCGCGGCCTGCGAGATGTTCGATTCGATGCAGTGGGATTTCGACGTGATCGGCACTCTCTCGGGCGACGATACCTTCATCGCCCTGATGCGCACCAAGGAGGACGCGGAGGCCATCTGCCAGGAGTTGCAGCAATACATCACCCGTCACTGACCGGCCGGGCAGCACCAGAGGGAAAAGGGGGCCGAGAGGGCTTTGCTGAAAGATCTGAAAATAGAGAATGTGGCTGTCATCGAGAAGGCCGAGGCGGAATTTTCGCCCGGCCTGAACGTGCTGACCGGCGAGACCGGCGCGGGCAAAAGCATTCTGATCGATTCCATCAACGCCATTCTCGGCAACCGCACCAGCCGGGACCTGGTGCGCACCGGTGCGTCCAAAGCCTGCATCTGGGCCACCTTTACCGACCTTCCCGCCGCCGTGCGCAGTCAGCTGGAACAGGCGGGCTATGAGGCCGGGGACGAACTGCTGCTCTACCGGGAGATCAGCGCCGAGGGCAAGAGCAACTGCCGCGTCAACGGGATGCCCGCCACCGCGGCCATCCTGCGGGATCTGTCGGCGGGGCTCATCAACATCCACGGCCAGCACGACAACCAGAACCTGACCAACCCCGCCCGCCATCTGGCGCTGCTGGACCTCTATGCCCAGAACGACGCGCAGTACAGTGAATACCGGCAGGTCTACCGGCAGCTGATCGCGGTCAAGCGGCAGGCGGACGCGCTGCAGATGGACGAGGAGGAAAAGCAGCGCAGGATGGAACTGCTGCGTTTCCAGGTGGACGAGATCGAATCCGCGGCGCTGCAGCCGGAGGAGGAAGAGCAGCTGACCGCCCGCCGGCAGGTGCTCAGCCACGCCCAGACCATTCTGGAGCAGGTGAGCGCCGCCCATAACGCCCTTGCGGGCGGCGACGAGTTCGGGGGCGCCGCCGATCTTCTGGGGGACGCCGCCGGTCAGCTGGAGGGCGCAGCCCGGCTGGACGAGACGCTGCAAAGCGCCTGCGAGAAGCTGAACGATCTGTATTACACCGCCCGGGAACTGGCCACCGACCTGGCCGACCGGCTGGAGGGATACGGTATGGACCCCGCCGAACTGGACCGGGTGGAGACCCGGCTGGACGAGATCTACCGCCTCAAGCAGAAGTACGGCGGCACGGTGGAGAAGGTGCTGGAACACGGGCAGGCCGCCCGGGAGGAACTGGAGGGCATTGAGCAGTCGGACGAGACCCTGGCAAAGCTGAACGCCGAAAAACAGGCGCTCTACCGCCAGGCCAAGGAAAAAGCGGAGGCCCTCACCCAGACGCGGCTGGAAGCGTTCCGCGATCTGGAGCAGAAGCTGGTAAAAGCCTGTACCTTCCTGAATATGCCCGGGGTGCGCTTCGCGCTGCAGCACACCCGCGGGCCGCTGGCCGGGGCGGGGCAGGATACACTGGAGTTTTATATCTCGCCCAACCCCGGCGAGGCTCCGAAGCCCCTGGCGAAAATAGCCAGCGGGGGCGAACTCAGCCGCATCATGCTGGCGCTCAAGAGCGCGCTGGCGGAAAAGGACGCCATCCAAACCGTCATTTACGACGAGATCGACACCGGTGTGTCCGGCTCGGCGGCGGGACGCATCGGCCAGATGCTCAAGCAGACCTCCGCCGGCCGGCAGGTCATCTGCATCACCCACACCGCCCAGATCGCGGCGCTGGCGGACCGCCATCTGCTCATTCAGAAAAACGTGGAAGGGGAGCGCACCTTTACAAAACTCTATCCGCTGGACGGCGAGGGCCGGGTGCGGGAACTGGCCCGCATCATCTCCGGCGACCAGATCACCCCCATCGCCCTGGCAAACGCCCGGGAAATGCTGGGCCTTGACTCTTGACAAAGGCCCGGCGCTGCGGGTATACTGTACAATATCAAATGCGACGAAGGGAACCAGTACCCTGTGAGAGCGCGGCACAGAGAAGCCCTGGCCGGTGAAAAGGGCAGCGCGCGCAGAGGGGAATACGTCCCGGAGCAGCAGGCTGAACGGCGCGTTGTGCGCCCGGTAGGCCCCGCCGTGTGCGCACGTTACAGCGCAAGGGTGTCTGTGTGCACCCGCCGAGGCCGCTTTCTGCGAGGAGGGCGGCGAACAGAGGTGGTACCGCGAAGTTTCGCCCTCTGCCAAATTCATTTTGGCAGAGGGCTTTTGTTTGCCCTTTGCCCGCAAAACAAGGAGGAGAATGGAAGAATGACGATTTACGACGAACTGGTCGCCCGCGGCCTGATCGCTCAGGTGACCGACGAGGCGGAGATCAAGGACCTCATCAACAACGGCAAAGCCACCCTCTACATTGGCTTTGACCCCACGGCGGACTCGCTGCATGTGGGGCATTTCATGGCTCTGATGCTGATGCGCCGGCTGCAAAAGGCGGGCAACCGCCCCATCGCCCTGATCGGCGGCGGCACCGGCATGGTGGGCGATCCCAGCGGCCGCACCGATATGCGCACCATGATGACGGTGGAGACCATCGCCCACAACTGCGAGTGCTTCAAAAAGCAGATGAGCAAGTTCATCGACTTTTCCGATGGCAAGGCACTGATGCTGAACAACGCCGACTGGCTGATGAAACTCAATTACATCGAACTGCTGCGGGAGGTGGGCGCCTGCTTCTCGGTGAACAACATGCTGCGCGCCGAGTGCTACAAACAGCGGATGGAGAAGGGCCTGTCCTTCCTGGAATTCAACTACATGATCATGCAGTCCTACGACTTCTATCACATGTTCCAGACCGTCGGCTGCAACCTCCAGTGCGGCGGCGACGACCAGTGGTCCAATATGCTGGGCGGCACTGAGCTGATCCGCCGCAAGCTGGGCAAGGACGCCTATGCCATGACCATCACCCTGCTGCTCACCAGCGAGGGCAAAAAGATGGGCAAGACCCAGAAGGGCGCCGTCTGGCTGGATCCCGAAAAGACCTCTCCCTACGAGTTCTATCAGTACTGGCGCAATGTGGATGACGCCGACGTGCTGAAATGCCTGCGGATGCTCACCGACCTGCCCCTGGAGCAGATCGACGCGATGTCCTCCTGGCAGGGCGGTGAACTGAACAAGGCGAAGGAGATCCTGGCCTTTGAGTTGACCAAGCTGGTCCACAGCGAGGAGGAGGCCCAAAAAGCGCAGGAGACCGCCCGCGGCCTGTTCAGCGGTGGAGCCGACACCCAGAACATGCCCTCCACCACCCTCACCGCTGACCAGTTCACCGACGGCAGGATCGGTGTTCTGGACATGATGCTGGCCGCGAAACTGGTGCCCAGCAAGCGGGAGGCCCGCCAGCTGATCCAGCAGGGCGGCGTTCTGCTGGACGGGGAAAAGGTCACCGACCCCACCATGACCGTGAGCGCCGAGGCGCTGGCGGCCGGCGTGGTCATCAAAAAGGGCAAGAAGGTCTACCACAAGGTACAGCTGTAATGCACAAAAAAAGAGTGCCGTCACAGACGGCACTCTTTTTTCATCGTTACAGGCCGAACGCCTCCCGCAGCGCCCCCAGGGCGGTGTCTTCATCCTCCGAGGCCACCAGCAGCGAGATGTCCACCGAACTGGTGGTGATCAGGTGGATGGGCACTTTGGCGGCGGCCATGACCTCCATCACCCGGGAGGCCACGCCGCACAGATTCGGCATTTCCTGTCCGAACAGGGTCAGTTTGGTATACCCGCCGCTGATCAGCGGCGCCGGCCCGCTTTTGCCCGCCGTGACCTGGGGCAGCGTGCGCATCACGATTGACCAGTTGTCATAGGAGGTGGTAAAGCTCAGCGCAGCCTCATCGCCCTGGGGCAGGCCCTGGCAGATCATGTCCATGTTGACCCCGGCCGCAGCAAAGGGGGAGAGGTACCCTGCCGGTCCGCCCTCGCTCTGCCGCACGGCAGGGAAGGCCACCACCATGATGTTCTGTTCGCTGGAAAGATCGGAAATCCCGTTCATATTGTACTGCCTCCCTTTTATAGATCCAAAAAAGTGTTGTCAATATTCTCCCGCAGCACCGATTCAATATAGCTTTTGCTGAAACCGGGAAAGTTTGCCCGCACACCATGGCTTGCGGCCAATTCGTCGGTGTAATCCTTGTAGAGATAAATGCGGATCTGGGAATAGTTCTGGCCGTAATGGTTGACGGTGGGATGGAGCATCGGCTCCTTCAACACCGTCTCGCTGGAGCCGTCCGGCTGGGTGGTTTTTTCCAGTGTGAAGCTCAGCACCACACCGATCATCGTGTCCGCCGTGGACTGGGCGTTCAGAAAGTTTCCCAGGGAATAGGCCACAAATACCTGCCGTCCATCGGCGGCGGTGAGCCATTGGGCGTCCTGCACCACATGGGGGTGGGTGCCGATCACCACACCGGCGCCCCAGTCCGCCATCTGCTGTGCCAGGGCTCGCTGGGCGTCGGTCGCCTTGTGGCTGCCCTCCACGCCCCAGTGCACGCCCACCACCACGAAGTCCGCCTGCTGGCGGGCCAGTTCGATCTGCCGCTGGATCACGTCGGTCTCTCGGGTGTAGATCAGATTCGCCTCGGCGCCCGCCGGCGTGGGAATGCCGTTGGTGAACTCGGTATAGGACAGATAGGCGATCCGGATGCCGTTCGTCTCCCGGATCACGATGTTATCGTAATCCGCTTCGCCCTCGTACAGTCCGCAGGTGACGGCATCCTCCGGCAGGCTGGCCCAGAAGCGCCGCGTGGCGGCAATGCCCTCGGCGCCCTTGTCGTATGTATGGTTGTTGGCAAGGCTGAACACGCGGAACCCAATGTCGTACAACTCCCGCCCCATATCGCCCGGGGTGGAAAAGCAGGGATAACTGCTGGGTTCCAGTTCGTCGTTGACCAGCGTTTCCTGGTTGATCCAATTCACGTCGAACCCGGCGTAGAAGTCCCGCACGGCGTCGTAGCAGAAGGAAAAATCGTATCCCGTTTCACCCTCCGCCTGGGCACGGCGCGCTGCCTGATTGAAGATGCCGTTGTGGATCAGGTTGTCGCCAGTGGCGGAAAAACGCACGGTGGACACCGTTGGTGTCGGCTGCGGCGTGGGCACCGGAGCGGGGGAGGGTGAAGGCGATGGCTGCGGGTAAGACGCCGCGGTCTGCCGCACCGAAGAAAAGGTGTTGCTCGCAAGGGGAACGATCATCAGCAGCGCGATGACCGCCAGTGCGAGAACGATCAGTTTTTTTTTCATTTTGATTCCTTACAGAAGTTCCTTCATCAGGTCTTTCATGGTGTAAAGGCCAGGGCCTTTATTGGAAAGAAATACCGCCGCGTTCACCGCGCCGTTGGCGAATACGCGGCGCGAACCCGCGCTGTGGCCAAGGGTGATCACCTCGTCCGGCCCGCAGAACAAAATCTCATGTTCACCCACGATGCTGCCACCCCGGACCGAGTGTATCCCGATCTCATGGGGCGAGCGCTTCTGCCGCACGCTGTGGCGGTCGTACACATATTCATAGGGCTGGGCGGCCACCTTGTTGATCTCGTCGGCCAGCAGCAGCGCGGTGCCGCTGGGGGCGTCCAGCTTGTTGTGATGATGCTTTTCGATGATCTCGATGTCGTAGTCCAGCCCCAGTGCTGCCGCCGCCTGTTGGGCCAGCTGGGCCAGCAGATTGATGCCCATGGACATATTGGCGCTCTTGAATACGGCGCAGCGGGTGCTGGCGTCGGCCAGCAGCGCTTCGGTGTCCGTGTCCAGCCCGGTGGTGCAGATGACACAGGGCAGCGCGTTTTGCGCGCAGAAGCGCAGCGCGTTGCGGGTGGCGGCGGGGCTGGAAAAATCGATGAGCACATCGGCCTGCACGTTCAATTCTTCCAGACTGGCCGCCACGGGGATGGCCCCGCTCTGGGGGGTGATATCCACGCCGCCCACCACGCGGCAGTCATCACGCTGGTCGATCAGTTCGCACAGGACCTTGCCCATGCGGCCGTTGATTCCCTGAATGATGATACGGGTCATAGTGTGTTTCTCCTGTTCTTTTGACAAAAGGCCCGGCGCAGACAGCGCGCGGGCCTTCTGAGTCCTCTTATAAAAGGCCGGCGTTCTGCAGTTCCCGACGGACCAGTGCGGCGTGATCGTCGCTCAGCGGCACCAGCGGCAGACGGCAGGGCCCGGACGGGAGCCCCATCATCTCCAGGGCGGCTTTTACGGGGATGGGATTCACTTCACAGAACATCGCCTTGCAAAGGCCCATCAGCTTCAGCTGCAGGTCACGGCTCTCCTCGATCTTTCCGTCGAACCACAATTGGCACATCCGGTGCATGGGCTCGGGCGCCACGTTGGAGACCACCGAGATCACGCCCTTGCCGCCCAGCGCCAGGATGGGCACCACCTGATCGTCGTTGCCGGAATACAGCGGCAGTTCGTCGCCGCACAGGGCGGCGGTCATGGCGATCTGGCTGATGTTGCCGCTGGCCTCCTTGATGCCGCAGATCAGCGGGTTTTTGGCTAGTTCCCGCGCGGTGGCAGACTCGATGTTCACCCCGGTGCGGGAGGGGACGTTGTACAGGATCGCGGGCAGGCCGGCGGCGTCCACGATGGTGTTGAAGTTGGCGATCAGACCCTTTTGCGTGGTCTTATTGTAATACGGCGTCACAAGCAGCAGCGCGTCCGCGCCCAGGGCTTTGGCCTCTTTGGACATATCCACCGCGTGCTCGGTGTAGTTGGAACCGGTGCCCGCGATCACAGGAACACGCCCCGCGGCGGCCTTCACCGCAACACGGATGCATTCAAGGTGCTCGTCGTCTTTCAAAGTGGCGGACTCGCCCGTCGTGCCGCAGATCACAATGGCGTCGGTGCCGCCCTTGATCTGGTATTCGATCAGCTGCACCAGCCCCTCGTAATCCACCTTGCCGTTCGGCAGCATCGGGGTGATGATGGCGACGGCGGCTCCGGTGAAGATCGTCGTTTTCATTGCGCTCAACTCCTTTTGGTTCGATCAGTCAAAATAACCTTTGGCGGCCAGCAGTTCAGCCAGAAGGACGGCGCCGCCCGCCGCGCCCCGCAAAGTATTATGGGACAGACAGACGAACTTGTAGTCATACTGGGTATCCGGGCGCAGGCGGCCGATAGAAACGGCCATGCCGTTTTCCAGGTTGCGGTCCAGCTTGGTCTGAGGCCGGTCGTTCTCCTCAAAATAGTGCAAAAAGTGTTTCGGGGCGCTGGGCAGCTTCAGGCGCTGCGCCTCACCCTCGTAATCCGCCCAGCGCGCCAGGATCTCCTCTTTGGAGGGGGTCTTCTCAAAACTCATGAAGACGGCGGCCATGTGCCCGTCGGACACCGGGATGCGCAGGCACTGGGCGGTGATGGAGGGGGCGGCGGCCGGCACGATGACGCCGGCTTCCACCTTGCCCCACAGCTTCAGCGGCTCCTGTTCGCTCTTTTCCTCCTCGCCGCCGATGTAGGGGATGCAGTTGTCTACCATTTCCGGCCAGGTGGCAAAGGTCTTGCCCGCGCCGGAGATCGCCTGGTAGGTGCACACCAGCGCCTTGGTGAGGCCGAATTCATCCTTCAGCGGATGCAGCGCCGGCACATAGCTTTGCAGCGAACAGTTGGATTTGACCGCCACAAAGCCCTTTTTGGTGCCCAGACGCGCTCTCTGGGCCGGGATGACCTCAAGGTGCTCGGGGTTGATCTCCGGCACCACCATGGGCACATCGGGGGTGAAGCGATGGGCGCTGTTGTTGGAGACCACCGGGCATTCCGCCTTGGCGTAGCTCTCTTCCAGCGCGCGGATCTCCTCTTTTTTCATGTCCACCGCGCAGAACACAAAGTCCACCTGGGAAGCCACTTCCTCCACATGGGAGGCATCCAGCACCACCATGTTCCGAACGTTCGCGGGCATCGGGTCCGGCATGGCCCAACGGTCGCCCACAGCCTCCTCGTAGGTTTTGCCTGCCGAGCGGGGAGAGGCAGCCAGAACGGCCAGATTGAACCAGGGATGCTGCGCCAGCAGAGATACGAACCGCTGACCGACCATGCCGGTGGCGCCCACGACGCCCACTTGATACTGTTTCATTGTACACTCGTTCCTTTCCGCAAAGCCCTCTATGATTTGCCGGTGTGGACGTATAAAAAAAACCGGCTTGAAAACCGGCAATGTATGCAATATAATAAATTAGATTGCATAGCGTGCACAGCGCACCACACCTTTAATAAATATGTTTTAAATATAGCATTGCCGCACGGCAATGTCAATTGTGAAGAAAGGCAATACTCCATGCTGAAAAAAGATTTTTGGTTTGACCTGCCCCATGAACTGATCGCACAGGAACCGGCCGATCCACGGGACTCCGCCCGCCTTTTGTGCGCGCAGCGGGGCAGCGATGAACTTCGCCACAAGGTGTTTCGTGATCTGCCTGACCTATTAAATGCCGGGGATCTTCTGGTTGTGAACGATTCCAAGGTTTTGCCCGCCCGTTTGGTGGGGGAAAAGGCGGAAACCGGCGCGGTGAGCGAAATTTTGCTGCTGCGGCAGGTGAAGGGCGATGTGTGGGAGTGCCTGGCAAAGCCCGGCAAACGTCTGAAAGCCGGCACCGAAGTGGTGTTTGGCGACGGCAGCCTGCGGGCGGTCATCCGCGAGACGATGGAGGACGGCAACAAGCTGGTGGAGTTCTTCTATGACACCCAGACGCTGTATGAAAAGCTGGATGAGTTCGGCAAGATGCCGCTGCCGCCCTATATCACCCGTCAGCTGGAGGACCAGAGCCAGTACCAGACCGTGTACGCAAAGGAACTGGGCAGCGCCGCGGCCCCTACGGCGGGCCTGCATTTCACCCCGGAACTGATGGATCGGCTGCGGGCGAAGGGCGTGGATTTCGCCGAGGTGACGCTGCATGTGGGCCTTGGGACCTTCCGCCCCGTGAAAGAGGAAGACATCGCCGACCACCAGATGCACTCGGAGTGGTACTCCGTCAGCGAAGAGACCGCCCGCAAGATCAACGAGACGAAAGCCCGGGGCAACCGGGTGATCTGTGTGGGCACCACCAGCTGCCGCACCCTGGAATCGGTGGCGGCCAAATACGGCGAGATCCGCGCCTGCAGCGGTGACACGGACATCTTCCTTTATCCCGGCTGCAAGTTTCGGTGCATGGACGGGCTGATCACCAATTTCCATCTGCCGGAGAGCACCCTCATTATGCTGGTCAGCGCTTTCTACGGTTACGAGCGCACCATGGCCGCCTATCGGGAGGCGGTGGCCCAGCGGTACCGGTTCTTCAGCTTTGGCGATGCCATGCTGATTCTGTAAACGAAAGGAACTTTACACATGCCTTATCGCTTGATCAAGACCGAGCACGCCGCCCGACGGGGCGAGTTTGAGACGGTACACGGCACCGTGCAGACGCCGGCGTTCATGAACGTGGCCACCGCCGCCGCCATCAAGGGCGGGCTTTCCGCCTTTGACCTGAAGGACATCGGCTGCCAGGTGATGCTGTGCAACACCTACCATCTGCACCTGCGCCCGGGGGACAAGCTGGTGGCCGAGTTGGGCGGCCTGCACAAGTTCACCCGCTGGGACGGCCCCATTCTCACCGACAGCGGCGGGTTCCAGGTGTTCAGCCTGGCAAAACTGCGCAACATCACCGAGGAGGGCGTGACCTTCCACTCCCATCTGGACGGCCACAAGATCTTTATGGGCCCCGAGGAGAGCATGCAGATCCAGGCGAACCTGGGCTCCACCATTGCCATGGCCTTTGACGAGTGCGTGGAGAATCCCGCCCAGTACGACTACGCGAAGGCCAGCTGCCAGCGCACCGTGCGCTGGCTGGCGCGCTGCAAGACCGAGATGGCCCGGCTGAAGGCGGAAGGCCTCGCCGTCAATCCGCATCAGCTGCTGTTCGGCATCAACCAGGGATGCACCTTCGATGAACTGCGCGTCGAGCACATGAAGCAGATCGCCGACATGGACCTGGATGGCTATGCCATCGGCGGCCTGGCGGTGGGGGAGCCCGCGGAGGAGATGTATCGCATCATCACCGCGGTGGAGCCCTTCGCACCGAAGGATAAGATCCGCTACCTGATGGGGGTGGGCACGCCGGGCAACATCATCGAGGGCGTGTGGCGCGGCGTGGACCTGTTCGACTGTGTCATGCCCAGCCGCAACGCCCGCCACGGTCATCTGAACACCTGGAGCGGTATCATCAACATCAAGAATCTGAAATACGAAAAGGACGAACGCCCCATCGACCCGGAGTGCGACTGCCCCGTGTGCCGCAACTTCAGCCGCGCCTATCTGCGGCATCTGTTCAAGGCCGACGAGATGCTGGGGATGCGTCTGGCGGTGATGCACAACCTCTATTTCTACAATCACCTCCTGGAGCGCATCCGCGCCGAACTGGACGCCGGGACCTACGAGGCCTTCCACGACCGCTATGTGACCCTGCTGGACACCCGGATTTGATCCGGCAATCCCTTGCAAATTGTGCCGGTATCCGCTATAATTGATACAATACGATCCCGAATTTCGAGAGGAGTTAGACAATGAACATTCAGTTTCTGTCCACCATGGATCCCAACACGATGAGCAACATCAGCATGATCGCCATGCTGGTGATTATGTTTGCGGTGATGTACTTTTTGCTGTACCGTCCCCAGAAAAAGCAGCAGAAGAAGGAAGCCGAGATGCGCAACTCGCTGGAGATCGGCGATGAGGTGACCACCATCGGCGGCATCGTTGGCCGTGTGATCGCCATCAAAGAGGACACCTTCGTGCTGGAGACCGGCAGCGACCGCACCAAGATCCGTTTCCGCCGCGCCGCCGTGCAGGCCGTGAACAAGCTGGAGATGGAAACTCCTGCGCAGAAATAACAACATCCGGACTAAAAAGCCGCCTCCCCGCATACTGTTTTAGTGTGCAGGGAGGTGCTTTTTTATGCCAAAACAGCCGAAACCGGGGCGCAATGCCAGCGGCCCTCTGGGAAAGATCCTGATCTCCGGTGTCGCGGGATTGGCCGTGACGTTTCTTGCGCTGCTTTTCTGCAGCTGGCTGTTCACCAGAACGCAGTTGCCCGCATGGTCCGCCGTGCCCATGGCCACCTGTGCAGTGTGTCTGGGCTGCTTTGTCTGTGGCCTCGCTCTGGCGCGAGGATTCAAAAAGAACGGCTTGTTCTGTGGCCTGTGCACAGGGGTGGCGTACTATCTGATCTACCTTGCGGCCGCGCTGCTCAACGGTCAGTTCGACTTCACCGCCACCGCCGGCATCAAGCTGGTCTGCTACATCCTGGCCGGCTGCTTCGGCGGGTATCTTGGGATCGTGATAGCGGAACGCAAACGAACCCGCCGTCCCGGTTAAAGGAAAAACGCTCCGCTTTGCAACGCGCGGAGCGTTTTTTCATAGGGATCGGATCCACCGCATACAATTTTGTAAACAACCAAAAAGAGGTACAAGCTATGTGGACGTATCGCCCTTCCGACACTGTAATCACACAACGACCCCCGCAGCAGCCCGCCGCCCCGGTCAAAACGCCGCTTTCGGTCCGCCAGCAGCCCATACAGCCGCAGCGCGATGCTCCTCGTCCGGCGGAGCCGGCGGACAGGCAGGTCAGAACCGGCGGCACCACCCCGAACGTTTCCGCGCAGACAATGCGGCGGCAGAGATTCAGCGCGGCATCGCGCCCCGCAATGCTGCGGACCGCCTGTGTGATGGGGGGCCTGTATCTGTGCGGGCTTGCGGTGGGGTCCGTTTGCAGCCGTATCCTGAGCGAGCCGCTGATGACCTATGCCCGCTATTTTGCCTCCATCGACCTGGGGCTGCGCACCACGGGCAACGGGGCGATGGTTTTCAGCGTGGGGTTTCTGTCGCTGTTCTGCCAACTCACCCTGGTCCTCATCGCCGGATTCTGTGTGCTTGGCGTTGGCCTGATCCCCATCACCATGCTGCTGAAAGGCGCCGGCACCGGTGTGTTCACCGCGCTGTTGTATCAGCAGTTGGGCGCGGCGAAGGGGCTTTTGCTGCAGGCGCTGGTGTTTTGGCTTCCGGAGGTGCTGGGCAGCCTGTTCGTGATACTGTTAAGTGCGTCCGCTTTCCATGTGTCCTGTGGGTTACTGCGCAGTTGCTTGGGGCATGGGGGGAATGGCCTTGGCACAGCGGCACGGCGCATGATCCGCCGTTACCTGGCCGTGAATTTTGCCGCCATGCTTGTGTGCGTGCTATCAGTCCTGCTCACTCTCGTCTTCGGCAGGCTGTTCTGACACCGCTTGGGGATCCTGTGGCTGTATATAGGAGATTCTGGACAGGGGAGTGGACTTGGCGGCCTTTCGCAGCTTTTCGGTGTTGATGTGTGTGTAGATCTCGGTGGTGGACACATGCGCATGCCCCAGTATTTCTTTGAGTTCCAGCATATCCACGTTGCCGTGGCGATACATCAGCGTCGCCGCTGTATGGCGCAGTTTGTGCGGAGAATATCCCTTTCCGGCAAGCCCGGCTGTTTGCAGGCAGTGGTCCACGATCTGCTGTACGCGCCGGGCACTCAGGCGCCTGCCCGTCTTTTTGGAAACGAACAGAGCCTGTGGGTCCCGCAGGTTGCCCAGCGCCGCACGGGCAGCGCGATAGTGCTTCAGCGCGTCCATACAGGCGGCGTTCAGATACACCAGCCGCTCTTTGTTGCCCTTGCCCACGATGCGGATGGTGTCCTCCTGAAAATCCTTCAGATCAATAGCCACAAGTTCGCTCAGGCGCATGCCGCAGTTCAAAAAAAGCGTGAGGATGCAGAAGTCACGCTCGTAAAAGTCGCTTTGTATATTTTTTAACAAGTCGATGCTTTCCTCGAGAGAAAGGTATTTCGGCAACGCCTTTTTCAGGCTGGGCACAGAAATATCCTTGGCCGGGTCATCCAACAGGCGATTGGACTTCACCGTCATGAATCGATAGAAACTCTTGATGCTGGTCAGCTTGCGGGCGCGGGCGGCTGGTTCGTTGTGCCGTTCGTTTTTTAAAAAATACAGATACTCATAGATTTCCGACTGGGTCACGCTGCCGATGGCCGCTGTATCGACAGAACGGATGTCGATGTCCTCAAACGCGCAGTTGGACGGAGCGAGGCCGCGTTCACGCAACAGGAATTTGAAGAACAGCCGCAGATCAATGTAATAGGCATTGACCGTGCGGGGCGATCGGTTGAGGATCGCGCCAAGGTAATTCAAAAAATCCCGTACATCCCGCGGGATATCCTCATACGGATCGTGGCGCTCGGGATGCATGGTATCGATATAGGTGCTCATATAACCGGGTTTGCCCTCCCCTTAATTTCGCTAAATTTTTATTTAGCGAAATTATATTAATTGAAATTAGTATACCTTCCCCCAAAAGATTTGTCAAGGCGGTCTGTGAGGCAACACCAAAGTGGGCTGATAAACGGCACTTCGTGACCACCAGACCCCTTACATTATAATAAAGCACCGGGGCGCAAGATCGCGCGCGCTCCGGTGCCGCTCCTTATTTGATGGCCTGGATGGCGTCCCGCAGATAGTTCACGCCCACCAGTTCGATGTCGGCAAACTCTTTCGGATCCAGTTGTTTGAGGCTGTGCCGCGGAACGATGGCCTTGGTAAAACCAATGCGCTGGGCCTCTCGCAGCCGCAGTTCCAGGAAGGTCACATTGCGCACTTCCCCGCCGAGGCCCACCTCGCCGATGGCCACGGTCTTGTCATCGATGGGCTTGTCCAGCATGGACGAGACCATGGCCAGGCAGACCGCCAGATCGCAGGCGGTCTCGTCCAGTTCCAGGCCGCCCACGATGTTCAGATACACATCCAGACTGCCGAAGAAGTACCCTGCCCGCTTTTCCAGGACCGCGATGAGCAGGTTGGCACGATTGAAATCAAAGCCGCTGGCGGTGCGGCGCGGCACATTGAAGCTGCTCTTGGTCACCAGGGCCTGCACTTCGCTCAGGATTGGGCGGGTGCCTTCCATGGTGCAGGCGACACAGTTGCCGCTGGTGCCCAGCGGACGGCCTTCCAGGAGCACCTGCGAGGGGTTTTCGATCTGGGTCAGGCCGTGGCCGGTCATATCGAACATCCCGATCTCGTTGGTGGAGCCGTAGCGGTTTTTCGCCGCCCGCAGCACCCGATACGGCAGCGTTTTGTCCCCTTCAAAGTAGAGTACGGTATCCACAATGTGCTCCATCACCTTAGGGCCGGCGATGGCGCCATCCTTATTTACATGGCCCACAATAAAAGTGGGGATCTCGCAGCTTTTCGCCACGGCCAGCAGACGCGCGGAACACTCCTTCACCTGGGACACGCTGCCCGCCGAACTGGAAACATCGCCGCAGTGCATGGTCTGGATGGAGTCGATGACCACCAGATCCGGTTTGGTCTGCTCAATAAGACCGCATATATCGTCGATGTCCGTCTCGGCGGCGAGATGAATGTTCTGCTGGGGCACCTGCAGCCGGTCGGCGCGCAGTTTGATCTGACGCACCGATTCCTCGCCGGTGATATACAGCACCTCACAGCGGTCGCTGATGGCGCCGCACAGCTGCAGCAGCAAGGTGGATTTGCCCGCGCCCGGCTCACCGCCCAGCAGCACCACACTGCCCAGCACGATGCCGCCGCCCAGCACCCGATCCAACTCGGAGATGCCGGTGACGATGCGGCTTTTCTCTTCGGTGGTGCTCACCTCCGAAAGGCGCCGCGCGGTGATGCCAGTGACACCGGCGGGCCGGGCGGACGCACCCCGCGCCGCAGACTTCGGCTCGGGCACGACCACATCCTCCACCATCGTGTTCCAGGCCCCGCAGCTGGGGCAGCGCCCCATCCAGCGAGGGCTGCTTTCCCCGCAGTTGGAGCAGACAAAGATCGTTTTCAGTTTATTGTCCTTCAAAACGCAAACCGCCTTCTTGAATCAGTATCCGAACACACCCTCCAGCGACTCGTCGTTGTCGATCCAATCCTGCACAAGGACCATGCGGTATTCGTCGCGGGTATCCCGGATATACACCTTTTCGATGCCCGCGTTGATGATCATCCGCTTGCACATGGAGCAACTGCTGGCGTTTTTGACGTAGTCGCCGGTGGCCATGTCAATGCCCACCAGATACAGCGAACTGCCCAGCATTTTATCGCGGGAAGCACTGATGATGGCATTGGCCTCCGCATGAACGCTGCGGCACAGTTCATACCGCTCACCGCGGGGGATCTGCAGCTTTTCACGGATGCAGACCTTCATATCATCGCAGTTCTTACGCCCGCGGGGCGCCCCCACATAACCGGTGGAGATCACCTCGTCGTTTTTCACGATCACCGCCCCGTAGTGTCGGCGCATACAGGTGCCCCGCTGCGAAACGCTCTCCGCAAGATCCAGATAATAGTTTATTTTGTCTCTGCGCGCCATTGGTATTCCCTGTTCCCCTTTCCAAGTGAGATGAATCGCACGAATGCGGCGTTTTATGGTTTGCATGATTTCGGCCTCTCCGGCACGTCACATTCGTGCCCGGTAAACCGAAGCAGGCGGGCGACCCTGCGGGACAGATTTTTCCTGCCGTTGCAGAGCCTTCTTTCGGTTCAACGGGATGCCCGATCCCCGCGCCCACGTCTTTTGGGTTTTCCTGCACAATGCGTATATATAACGTTAGTATAGCACAAGGGAGGGTAAATCGGCAACCAACAAAAAAATCGCCGCAAGCGGAACGCTTGCGGCGAAACTGGAGGTGCCGACCGGATTTGAACCGGTGAATGAAGGTTTTGCAGACCTTTGCCTTACCACTTGGCCACGGCACCAGATGAGAACCGAGGAGAAGTCGGTTCTTTTTATGGAGCGGCTTACGAGGCTCGAACTCGCTACCTCCACCTTGGCAAGGTGGCGCTCTACCAGATGAGCTAAAGCCGCAAAAAATGGTGCCTCCGATCGGAATCGAACCAATGACACGGGGATTTTCAGTCCCCTGCTCTACCAACTGAGCTACAGAGGCAAATTGGCGACCCGGATGAGGCTCGAACTCACGACCTCTAGCGTGACAGGCTAGCGTTCTAACCGACTGAACTACCGGGCCACGGTGGTGGAAGTTAACGGGCTCGAACCGCTGACCCTCTGCTTGTAAGGCAGATGCTCTCCCAGCTGAGCTAAACTTCCTTAAAAATGGAGCGGCTTACGAGGCTCGAACTCGCTACCTCCACCTTGGCAAGGTGGCGCTCTACCAGATGAGCTAAAGCCGCAAATCCCATGGTTTGCATCGCCGATGTGTTTTGGCGACGTTGTTTATTTTACCGTATCTTACCTGCTTTGTCAAGACTATTTCTCAACTTTATTTTAGTTTCTCCAAAGGCGGGCAAACCATGCGAATGTCCGTTTTTTTACAGGGAGCGAAGCAGTTTTGCCACGTCCACATTGTAGGTTTTGTCGCAGAACTGGCAGTTCACTTCCACGCACTTCTGCTCTGCGGCAAGGCTTTCCAGTTCCTTGCGGCCCATGCTCAGCAGGGCGCGCTCCACCCGCTCCCGGCTGCAATCGCACCGGTAGCACACGTCGTATTCATCCAGCACCTGCGGGTCAAAGCCCTGCAGCACCAGGTCCATGATCTCCTTGGGTCCCATCCCTTGCTGCAAAAGGCGGGTCACACTGGGAGCCTTGGCGATGTTCTGCTCCAGGGTGGTGATCTCCTGATCGGTGGCGCCGGGCAACAGCTGGATCATGTACCCCCCCGCGCAGCGGATGGACAGATCGGGATTCACCAGGACCCCCAGCGCGCACACGGTGGGGGTCTGTTCGCTGGTGGCATAGTAGGCGGTGATGTCCTCGGCCACTTCCCCGCTCACCAGCGGGATCTGACCCACATAGGGCTCTTTAAGCCCCAGATCACGCACGACGCTCAATGTGCCGTCCTTGCCCACAGCGCCGCCCACATCCAGCTTGCCGTCGGCCCGCAGCGGCAGTTCCACCACCGGGTTCTGCACATAGCCCTTCACGCAGCCGGTGCCGTCGGCCACCGCCAGGACGGTGCCGGCCGGCCCGCCGCCGTTGAGGCGCAGGGTCAGGGAATCCTGTTCACTTTTCAGAGTGATGCCCATCATGGAGGCGGCCGTGAGCAGCCGCCCCAGCGCCGCGCTGGTGACGGCGCTGGTCTTGTGGATGCGTTCGGCCTCGGCCACGATGGCGGTGGAATCCACGCCGTAAAACACCACGCCGCCGTTGTCGGAAATACCGCGAATCATGTTAGCCATTGTGTTGTTTCTCCAGTTGTGTGTATTGTTTGATCGCCGTAAAGATGTAGCGCTGGCTGTCCGGCCGGAGGGGCCCGAAGGTCTCGCCGTCACAAAGGGCGGCGAGGCGGAACCCGTTTGCCTCCAGCACCCGCTCCACATACGCTGCCTCGTAGGTGTATTCCGAGAACTGCTCCCGGAACACCTCCCCGGTATCGAGATAGCGTATCTCGATGGAGATATCCACCCGGTCCCCCTGGGGCGCGCAGGTGTTTTTCCAGCGGCAGACCGCATCCGGCCCTTCCAGCACAAATTCGTTGTCCGCCAGCACCTGCCGGTGCTTGTAGGGGGTGTTGAGGTCAAAGAGGAACACGCCGCCCTCCTCCATGAAAAAGGCGGCCCGGGCAATCGCCCGCTCGAACCGGGGCGCGGGGCCGATGTGGTTGTAGGTGTCGAAGGTGGACACCGCCCCCCGGATGGTGCCGAACAGGTCCAGGTCCAGGATGTCCTGGCGGAGCAGCAGCAACCGGTCGGAAACGCCCAACTCGTCCGCCTTTTCCCGCAGTACCGCCAGCATCTCCTCCGACTGATCCACCCCGATCATGTCGTACCCCGCCTGGGTGAGCATCAGCGTCAGGTCGCCGGTGCCGCAGCCAAGGTCCGCCAGAATGCCGTCGGCCACACCGTGTGCGTCCAGCTGCCCTTTTATATAAGTATAGAGGGCGTCATAGTCGGCCTCACCGTTCAGCTCGTCGTAAAAATAGGCGAATTCGTTGTATGCCATGGGAATTTACACCTCATGCAGAAGCGCCTGATCGAACAATGCCTGCAACGTGTCGATGCCAAGACCTGTTTCGCTGCTGGAAAGAACAATACCTTTACAGTCGTATTTTTCCCGAAGGAAGGCAAATTCATCGGCTTTTTTTGCCGCTTCGCTCTTTTTCAGCTTGTCCGCCTTGGTCAGCGCCGCCACGAACGGGATCTTTCGATAGCGAAGATATTCCAGCATCTGAAGATCGTCGGCGGAAGGAGCGTGGCGGCTGTCCAGCAGCTGCACCAGCAGGACACAGTTCCGCCGGTCATCGAAGTAGCTGTTGATCAGCTGGTCCCACCGCTGGCGGTCCGCCGCGGAGACCTTCGCGTAGCCGTACCCCGGCAGGTCCACGAAATAGACGTCGTCCACCGTGTAGAAATTGATGGTGGCCGTCTTGCCCGGTGTGGCGCTGACCCTCGCGAGGTTTTTCCGGTTACAGAGCTTGTTGATGAGGCTGGATTTTCCCACATTGGACCGGCCGGAGAAAACAAATTCCGGCCGGTCGCTGTCGGGAAGCTGGCTGGACAGCCCATAGGAGGCCTGAAAGTCAGCTCTTTGAAAGTTCATATCCCTCTCCTTCTCATTGCCGCAGGGTGGATTGCTGGGGGCGCTGTTCCCCCGGTGTCACCAGGCCGGACGGATGGGGCGCGGCGGCCGGGACAGATTTGGCCCGGCTGGGGGTGCGGCGGGCGCGCCGCGGGGTCAGCAGCGCGTGGGACAGCACCTGCCCCAGATGGCTCACCGGCACGAACCGGATGGCCTTTTTGACCTCTTCATCCACATCATACAGGTCGCTCTGGTTGGCCTGGGGGATCAGCACGGTCTTGATGCCCTGGCGATAGGCCGCCATGCTCTTTTCCTTCAGCCCGCCGATGGGCAGCACATCGCCGTGGAGAGTGATCTCGCCGGTCATGGCCACATCCGCCCGGACAGGGATGCCGGACAGGCAGGAGATCAGCGCGGTGGTGAGGGTCACGCCGGCGGAGGGGCCGTCCTTCGGCACCGCGCCCTCGGGGGCGTGGATGTGAAGGTCCACGTTCTTGAGCTGCTCCGGGTCGATGCCGTATTCGGCGGCGTGGACCCGCGCGAAGGTGACGGCCAGATGGGCGCTCTCCTTCATCACGTCGCCCAGCGAGCCGGTCAATTCGATCTTACCGCTGCCGCCCGGGATGGTCTGCACCTCGATGGGCAGGATGGCGCCGCCCACACTGGTCCAGGCGAGGCCGTTGGCGATGCCCACCGCGTTGGTGCGGTTGTAGAAATCCGGCTTGATGCGCCGGGGGCCCATCAGCGATTCCAGATTGGCCGCGGTGACCGTGACCTTCTCCTCCTCGCCGGCAGCCACCTTGCGGGCGCATTTGCGCAGCACTTCGGTGATGGCCCGCTCCAGGCCGCGCACGCCCGCTTCCTGGGTGTAGCCGTCGATGAGGCCGTAGATGGCCCCCGCGGTCAGATTCGCCCTGCCCTCCAGTCCGTTCTTTTTCAGCTGTTTGGGCAGAAGGTGGCGCTTGGCGATGTTGAACTTCTCCTCCCGGGTGTAGCTGGGCAGTTCGATCACCTCCATCCGGTCCAGCAGCGGGGCCGGGATGGTGGACAGATCGTTGGCCGTGGTGATGAAGAACACCTGGCTGAGGTCAAAGGGGATGTCGAGGTAATGATCCTTGAAGGTCTTGTTCTGCTCGGGGTCCAGCGCCTCCAGTAGCGCCGCCGCCGGATCGCCCCGGAAATCGGCGGCGAGTTTGTCGATCTCGTCCAGCAGGATCAACGGGTTCATGCTCTTGGCCGTGGTGACGGCGCTGATGATCTTACCCGGCATCGCGCCCACATAGGTGCGCCGGTGCCCGCGGATCTCCGCTTCGTCCCGCACACCGCCCAGGCTCATCCGCGCATATTTGCGGCCCATGCACTCGGCGATGGAGTGGGCGATGCTGGTCTTGCCCACGCCCGGAGGGCCCGCCAGGCAGAGGATCTGCCCCTTGGCGTCCGGATTGAGTTTGCGCACGGCCAGCAGTTCCAGGATGCGGTCCTTGACCTTTTTCAGCCCGTAGTGCTCCCGGTTCAGGTGCTTTTCCGCCCGGGCAAGGTCCAGATCGTCTTCGGTATAAATGCCCCAGGGCAACGCGAGGCAGGTGTCCAGATAGGTGCGGATGACCGCGGCCTCCTGGCTGTTCCCCTGCATCTTGCCCAGACGCTCCGCCTCTTTTTCCAGCTTTTCGGTGGCTTCCTCGGGCAATTCCAATGCCCGGATCTGCCGCACATACTGCTCCGATTCATAGCGCACATCGTCGTCCCCGTCCAGTTCGGTGGCAATGGCGCGCATCTGTTCCCGCAGATAATAATCCCGCTGGTTTTTCTCCATCTGGTCGTTGACCTTGTCCTGGATCTCCTTCTCCAGTTCCAGGACCTGATTCTCCCGGCACAGCAGATCCAGCGTGGTCTGCAGACGCCCGATCAGGGTACTCTGCTCCAGCACCGTCTGCTTGTCCTGATACTTGAACAGGAGGTTCGCGGGCAGATATTCGCTGAGAAAAACCGCGTCGCTGCTGGACAGGATGGTATACACCACGTCCTTGGGCATGCGGGGGTTGAGTTGCAGGTAGCTTTCAAAGGCCAGTTTGAGGTTGCGGATCAGCGCCTCGGCGCTGACGCTGCCCGCCTTTTGCAGGCCCCGCACCGGCGCCTCCTTTACGGTAACGGTGAGCATCTTTTCGCCGTTTTCCAGCGCCAACAGGCGGGCGCGGTACTGCCCTTCCACCAGCACCTTCACCAGGTCGTCGGAGACGCGCATCACCTGCTTGACCTGTGCCACCACGCCATAGCGATACAGATCGCCTGTGGTGGGCTCCTCCACATCCATCTCCCGCTGGGTGATCAGAAAGATGGGGCTGGAGTTCGCCATGGCCCACTCGATCGCGGCGATGCTCTTCTCACGGCCCACCTCAAAGTGGATGACGTTGTTGGGGAACACCACGAGCCCGCGCAGGGCAATGGCCGGCAGATGCAGCACATTGTGTTCCACTTTGATTTTCACACGTTCAGACATATTGGCATTCCCTCCCAAAAACGGTACGGACAGATCGCCCGTACCGTTGCAATTTTGGACTGATTCTTCTGTAAAGTTCTTTCCCTTTTCGCGGCCGTTACACAACCGGGACGGTATTCTTATACCGTTTGCGCACCGCGCCGTATTCCAGCACGGGCTTACCGCCGGCCACGGTCTCGGGGGTGATGGTGACCTTGATGATGGTGGGGTCGCTGGGCACCTGATACATGATGGGGATCAGGATCTCCTCCATCACGCTGCGCAGGCCCCGGGCGCCGCTCTTGCGCTCGATGGTCTTTTTCGCCACGGCACGCAGGGCGTCGTCGGTAAATTCCAGGTCCACATTGTCCATCTGCATCAACGCCTGGTACTGCTTGATGACGCTGTTTTTCGGCTCTTTGAGCACGCGGATGAGGGCGTCCTCGTCCAGCGGGTCCAGCACCGTGACCACCGGCAGACGGCCGATCAGCTCGGGGATGAGGCCGAATTTGACCAGGTCGTCCGGTTCCACCTTGCGCAGCAAGTTCTGCTTCTCCTGCACAGAGGTGTCATGCAGTTTGCTGCCAAAGCCGATGGCGGAAGCGTCGGTGCGGCGCTGGATGTATTTGTCCAGCCCGTCGAAGGCGCCGCCGCAGATGAACAGGATGTTCTTGGTGTCGATCTGGATGAACTCCTGCTGGGGGTGCTTGCGCCCGCCCTGGGGCGGAACGTTGCTCACCGTGCCTTCCAGGATCTTCAGAAGCGCCTGCTGTACGCCCTCGCCGCCCACGTCCCGGGTGATGGAGGGGTTCTCGCTCTTGCGGGTGATCTTGTCGATCTCGTCGATGTAGATGATGCCCATCTCCGCCCGCTTCACGTCAAAGTCGGCGGCCTGGATGAGTTTGAGCAGGATGTTCTCCACGTCCTCGCCCACATAGCCGGCCTCGGTGAGGGTGGTGGCGTCGGCGATGGCAAAGGGCACGCCCAGCATTCGGGCGAGGGTCTGGGCCAGCAGCGTCTTGCCCACACCGGAGGGGCCCAGCAGCAGCACGTTGCTCTTCTGCAGTTCCACGTCGTTTTTGCTCTCGCCGCTCAGGATGCGCTTGTAGTGGTTGTACACCGACACCGCGAGCACCTGTTTTGCCTCGTCCTGGCCGATGACGTAGCGATCCAGCCCCTCCTTGATCTCGGCGGGGGTGAGCACGTTCACAGGGTCCAGCGTGGGGGCGGCATGCTTGACGCCGCCGCGCCGGGGCGCGGACTTGGGGGCGTCGGGCTTGCCGTCTTCGTCCAGCAGCGAGGCGCACAGCGTGATGCACTCGCTGCAGATGTTGACGCCGGGGCCGATGATCATGCGCTCCACTTCGTCCTGGCTTTTGCCGCAGAAACTGCAGCGCAGGTTTTTGTCTTTGTCTTTTCCGTTCGTATTGTTTGCCATAGTTTCCCCTAAACGATGCGCCGGCGCACAGAGCGCGCCCCGCGCGGATGTGATTACCGTTTGGCGATGACTGCGTCGATCAGGCCGTAGTCGGCGGCCTCCTGAGCGGACATAAAGTTATCGCGCTCGGTGTCGGCCATGATCTTTTCCAGCGGCTGACCGGTATACTCGCTGAGCATCTGATTCATCCGCTCACGGGTGCGCACCAGATGATCGGCGTGGATCTTGATGTCGGTGGTCTGGCCCTGCAAGCCGCTCAGCAGCGGCTGATGGATCATGATCTCGGCGTTGGGCAGCGCCAGGCGTTTGCCCTTGGCGCCGCTGGCCAGCAGAAACGCGCCCATGGAGGCGGCCATGCCCATGCAGATGGTGGACACATCGCACTTGATATACTGCATGGTGTCGTGGATGGCCATGCCCGCGCTGATGGAACCGCCCGGGCTGTTGATATACAGGCTGATGTCCTTTTCGCTGTCCTGCCCTTCCAGATACAGCAGCTGGGCCACCACCAGGCTGGCGGTGGCGTCGTTGACCTCATCGCTGAGCATGATGATGCGGTCGTTCAAAAGGCGGGAAAAGATGTCGTAAGAGCGTTCGCCGCGGGCGGTCTGCTCCACAACGTAAGGAACCAAACTCATTTGGCTGTACCTCCCTGTGAAAAATGAAAGCTGTCTGCAAAATTGACCGATACGGGCCATTGTCGCACGTATCGGTCAAAGCAAAACGGCTTATGTAAGGATGGGCGCCGGAACGGGCGATCAGCCCTCTTTGGCAACCTTCTCCTCGGTGATCTCGGCGTGGTCGCGGATGAAGTCGATGGCCTTGTTCACCGCCAGATCCTTCTTGACCTCGTCGGGGTTGACCAGCTCCTTGACCTTGGCCAGTTCCATCTTGTAGTTGTCGGCGACCCGCTGCAGTTCGGCCTCCAACTCCTCGTCGCTGGCGGTGATGTTCTCCGCGGCGGCGATGGCTTCCAGAGCCAGGCGGATCTTCACCTGCTTCTCGGCCTGCTCCTTGAAGGAGGCGCGGAAGGTCTCCAGGGTCTGCCCCATGTACTGCAGGTACATATCCAGCTTCAGGCCCTGCTGCGCCAGCCGGTACTCAAAGTCGCGGACAGCCTCGTCCATCCGGGCTTCATACATGGCGTCGGGGATGTCGCCCTCGATGGTGGCGATGACCTGATTCACCAGATCGTTCTCCACCTCCAGAGCGGCCTGCTTTTCGTTCTGCTCTTCCATGCCCTTGCGGATGCTGGCCTTCAGTTCATCCAGCGTGTCGTACTCGCTCACGTCCTTGGCGAACTCGTCGTCCAGCGCGGGCAGCTCCTTGGTCTTGACCTCGTGCAGCTTGATCTTGAACACAGCGGGCTTGCCGGCCAGCTCTTTGGCGTGATAGTCCTCGGGGAAGCTGACGTTCACATCGAACTCCTCGCCCGCCTCATGGCCCACCAGCTGCTCCTCAAAACCGGGGATGAAGCTGCCGCTGCCCAGCACCAGGCTGTAATGCTCGGCCTTGCCGCCCTCAAAGGGGGTGCCGTCCACAAAGCCCTCGAAGTCCATATCCACGGTGTCGCCGTTCTCGGCCTTGCCCTCGCGGGTGATGATGCGGCCGTTGCGGTTCTGCATGCGCACCAGTTCGGCCTCCACGTCGGCGTCATCGACAGTATGGACCTTCTTGATGGCCTTTAAACCGGTGTAGCTGCCCACCTTGATCTCGGGCTTCACCGCCACGGTGACCTTGAGCACCACGCCGTCGTCCAGGCTCTCGGACACAACGTCCACCTCGGGGCGGCCCACGGGCTCAATGCAGGCAGCAGCCACCGCGGCCTCATAGGCCTCGGGGAACAGGTCGTTGATGGCATCGTAATGGAAGATGTCGGCGCCGTACATCTTTTCGATCACCGCGCGGGGCGCATGGCCCTTGCGGAAACCGGGGACGTTGTACTTCTTGCCTTCACGCTTGAAGGCCTTGTCGATGGCGGCCTTGAAGGTGTCGGCATCCACCGAGAACTGCAGTTCCTGCATACTTTTTTCAAGCTTTTCGCTTTTTACAAGATTCATGAATATAGCCTCCGTACAAAGAGATTCGTTTTATTATATCATGCGAGTGGTTAAAAATCCATAGTTTCCCTAAATTTTATAGGGACAAAACCGCAGCGCGTCGGCGGAGATCAGGCGGTATTCCAGCCCGTCCACAACGCCCTGCACCGCCGCGTGCACCGACGCGCCATGCAGGTGCCCATAAAAGCACCGCCGCACCCCGAAACTGCGCATCAGTTCGATCACCTGGGGGGCGCTGGCTCCCGGGTACACCGGCGGATAGTGGAGAAACACGACCTTCTCCCGCGCCTGTTCTCCGGCGGCCGCGAGGCTGGCCCGCAGGCGGCCCAGTTCCCGGTTCATCACCTTTTCATCGTGGGGCTCGCCCGGCTCAAACAGCCAGCTGCGGGTGCCGCAGAGGGCCACCCCCTCGACGATGTGGGCGTTGTTGTGCAAAAGGCGCAGGCTGCCAAACCCGCGGGCCTCAAAAAAGCCTTCCATCTTGCGGGCGGTGGTCCACCAGTAATCGTGGTTGCCCTTTAACAGCAGTTTCTGGCCCGGCAGCTGTTCCAGAAAGGCGAGATCCGGCGCAGCTTCCTCCAGCTTCATGCCCCAGCTGGTATCCCCCGCCAGCACCACCGTGTCGTCGGGACTCACCACGCGCAGCCAGTTTTCCCGGATGCGCTGCACATAGCCCTGCCAGCCGGGGAATTTGTCCATTGGTTTGTCGGCGCCCAGGGAGAGGTGCAGGTCGCCTATTACAAAAATTGCCATGCGTTCCTCCTGATAATCGCCGGCGCACCGGGCACAATAAGGGCAGAAAAGGGGGAAAGAACAATGAATACGAACGAACCTGTCATCAACGGTATCTGCTGCGACGTGAAAAACTGCGTTTACAACAACGGTTCCTGCTGCTGCACGGCGGGCACCATCCACGTCAACAACTGTTACGACGACATCGGCAGAACCAAGTGCGAGACCTTCACCGAGGTTTGATCCCCGGCGGCAGCGTCTTCGGAAAACGGCCCGCGATCTGGTTTCGCGGGTCGTTTTTTCGTTTACTCGCCCAGTACCACGTCCCCCAACGCGTCGGGCGCGATGACAGCGTCAAACCGCTCCGGCAGGCTGCGCAGGCAGGCCAGCGCCTTTGGCGCGGGCTGACCGGTATACTCCGCCAGGGCGCCCATGGCCGCGAACTCATCCCGGGGCAGCGGGCGGCCCAGGGCGGCCAGCACATCCCGAGGGAACTTGAAGGGGCTGGCGGTGGAGAGCACCACCATGGGAGCCTCGCTCTTGTTGCGTCGGGCGGCGCTGAAGGCCACGGCGGTGTGGGGGTCGCACAGGTAGCCGCGCTGTTCAAAGAGTTCCCTGATCTGGGCGGCGGCGGTGGCGTCGTCGGCGCTGGCGGCGCCGAAGTCGGCGCGGATGCGCTCCATTACCTCCGGATCCACCCGGTAAGAGCCGTCCTCCGACAGCTGTTTCATCCAGCCCCGCACCCGGTCCGCGCCGGCCATGTGGTACAGCAGCCGCTCCAGGTTGGAGGAGACCAGGATGTCCATGGAGGGCGAGGTGGTGCGGTAGAAGGGGCGGCGGGCGTTGTAAACGCCGGTGGCGAAGAACTCGGTGAGCACGTCGTTTTTGTTGGACGCGCAGATCAGCTTGCCCACCGGCAGGCCCATCTGCTTGGCGTACCAGCCGGCCAGGATGTCGCCGAAGTTGCCGGTGGGCACGCAGAAGTCCGCCTTGTCCCCCGCCTTGAGCGCGCCGGCGCGCACCAGCTGGCCGTAGGCGTGGAAGTAGTAGACGATCTGGGGCACAAGACGCCCCCAGTTGATCGAGTTGGCGCTGGAGAGATGCACCCCCCGCGCGGCCAGCTGCCGGGCCACGTCGGCGTCGCCGAAGATCCGCTTCACGCCGGTCTGGGCGTCGTCAAAATTGCCCTGTACCGCGTATACGGCCACATTCCCGCCCTGCTGGGTGGTCATCTGCAGCCGCTGGATCTCGCTGGTGCCGTGGCTGGGATAGAACACCGTGATGGTCACGCCCGGCACGTCGCAATAGCCGGCCAGGGCCGCCTTGCCGGTGTCCCCCGAGGTCGCCACCAGGATGGCGGTGGTGGAACCGTCGCCCAGCATCCGTTTGGCCTCCACCAGCAGGCGGGGCATCAGCTGCAGGGCAAAGTCTTTGAAGGCACAGGTAGGCCCATGCCACAACTCCAGGCTGTACAGCCCGTCCCCCGCCGCCCGCAGGGGCGCGGTGCCCTCGCCGAAGGCTTCGCCGTAGACCTGCCGCACCGTGTCCCGCAAAAAGGCGGGGTCGTAGTCGGTGAGGAATTTTTTCAGGATCAGCGCCGCCAGGGCGGGATAATCCGGCTGGGCCAGCGTCTCCTTCAGATCCACCGAAGGAAACCGTTCCGGCACGAACAGGCCGCCGTCGCCGGCAAGGCCCAGGCAGATGGCCCGGGCTGCACTGACCGGCTGGCCCGCGCCGCGGGTGGTAGTAAACTGCATCATGATTCCCCCTCTATCTACATTGCGCGATCGCGCGTTTCAAACTTCAAAGGCGCCCCGGATGCAGTGTACCAGCAAACCGCCTCCCTCGGCGGGGGTGACCTCCACCACATCGAAGCGAACGGGGTGCTCCGCCAGACCGGACTGCTGCAAAAAGCGCCGGGACGCGAGAACGATCCGCCGCTGCTTGGCCGGCCCCACCGCCTCGGCCGCGGGGCCCCGTCGGGTCTCGCTGCGGGCCTTCACCTCCGCGATGACCACCGTCTCCCCTTCCAGCAGGACCAGGTCCAGTTCGCCCATGCGGGTGCGGTAGCCGTGGGCCAGCAGCCGGCAGCCCCGGTCCAGATAGTACCGGGCCGCGGCGGCCTCCCCTTTCCGGCCGAACGTCCTTGCGTCCATGGCTTAATACCCCAGCTTTTTCAAGAAACTGCGCCGGTAGAACGGCTGGATGCCGTAGCGCTCCAGCAGTTCATAGTGCAGCTTGGTGGGATAGCCTTTGTGCCTGGCCAGCTGGTACTGGGGATACTGACGGTCCAGTTCCAACATATACCGGTCCCGGCTGACCTTGGCGAGGATGGACGCCGCCGCCACGCTGGCGCAGACGCCGTCCCCCTTCACCTGGGCCAGCGCCGGCACCGCAAGCTGCGGCGGCACCCGATTGCCGTCCACCACGGCAAAGGCGGGCGCGGGGTCAAGGGCCGCCACCGCCCGCTCCATGCCGGCCATGGTGGCCCAGAGGATGTTCTTTTCGTCGATCTCCTGGGGGCTCACGAACACGATCTGATAGGCCAGCGCCTTCTCCGTGATCTCGTCAAAGAGGGCCTCCCGCTTTTTTTCACTCAGCTTTTTGGAGTCGTTTACCCCCGGCACCGGGCGCGCGGGGTCCAGGATGACCGCCGCGCAGCACACCGGCCCGCACAGCGGGCCGCGCCCCGCCTCGTCCACGCCGCAGAATATGCCGTGCCGGGCGCGGACGGCGTCGTCGTATTCATACAGTGGGCTCAGTGGGCTGTTCGTGTCCATCCTGCTGCCCTCCTTGCCGGGGCGGCGTCTCCAGGGTGATGCGCCCCCACTTGCTCGCGCGGAACTCGTCCACCAGCATGATGGCCGCCCGCTCGGTGTTCACCTCGCCGCCGCTCACCAGCATGCCGCGGGCCCGGCCGATGGCCTCCACCAGCTCCCAGGGGCCCAGTTCCCGCACCTGCTGTTCGGCCAGCTTGTAGCGCTGGGCCAGCCGGTCGGGGTAGACCTCCTGCATCTGGGCCACCAGGCCCATGGCCAGTTCCTCAATGTCCAGGATGTCGTCCTTGATGGAGCCGATGAACGCCAGGTTGGTGGCGGTCTCCAGGCTGTCGAATTTCTTCCAGAGCACGCCGGGCATATCCAGCAGGTCGTAGTTGCCCACCGTGACCCACTGCTTGCCCCGGGTGACGCCGGGCTTGTCGGCGGCCTTGGCGCGGGTGGTGCCGGCGAAGTTGTTGATGAAGGTGGACTTGCCCACATTGGGGATGCCCACCACCATCACCCGGATGCGCGCGCCCGCCATGCCCTTGCCGGCGCGCCTCTCCAGCAGCTGCCGCAGTTCCGCCTCGATGGCGCTTCGCACCTGGCCCGCGCTGCCCTTCTGCTTGGCGCTGATGGCCACACACCCGGCCCCCGCGGCGCGGAAATAGGCCTGCCACGCCTTTGTGAGCGCCGGGTCGGCGAGGTCCGCCTTGTTCAGCACATACAGCCGGGGTTTAACAGCGGTGAGCCGCTGGAGTTCGGGGTTGAGGCTGCTCAGGGGAATGCGCGCGTCCAGCAGCTGCAGCACCACATCCACATTTTTCAGATTGGCTTCGATCAGCCGCAGGGTCTTGGCCATGTGGCCGGGAAACCACTGGATGTTGCGGCGGTTCACAAATTCATTGCTCATTGGATCAATCCTATTTTATTGAAGGGGTAAAGCCGCAGGATCACCTTGCCCAGGATGTCCCGCTCGTCGATGAACCCAACACTGCTGCTGCGGCTGTCGGTGGAGTGCTGGCGGTTGTCGCCCATCAGAAACAGCACCCCCTCCGGTACAGTGAGGGGGAACTCCACATCCCCCGTGGACAGGGTGCCCTCCGGCGTATAGGGCTCATCCAGCGCCTCGCCGTTGACATACACCAGGCCCTTGGCCACGTCGATGTCCACCGTGTCGCCGCCCTTGGCGATGACACGCTTCACCAGGGGTTTGCCGTAGTTGATGTAGCTGTCCACCACCACCACATCGCCCCGCTGGGGCGTGTAGAAGGTGCTCTGCACCAGCAGACGGTCGCCGTCGATTAGGGTGTTGTTCATGGAGCTGCCGCTGACCACCACGATGCGGGCGCAAAAGGCGAACACCAGCACCAGCACCGCCAGCGCGAACACCAGCGCGTCGTACCAGTCCAGGATGTCCATATTGCGCCGAAAACGGTTCTCCTCCATGATGTCGTGCCCTCCCCCGTGATAATGAATAAATTTAACGGGTTTTATTGTAGCATATAACAAAAAAAGGGGCAATATCCATTGCCCCTTTTTTCGTGGTCTTATCGGATCTGCTCTTTGACCTTGGCGGCCTTGCCGGTGCGGCTGCGCAGGTAGAACAGCTTGGCCCGGCGCACCTTGCCGTGGCGGACGACCTCCACCTTCTCAACGAAGGGAGAGTTGACGGGGAACACGCGCTCCACGCCCACGCCGTAGGAAGTGCGGCGCACGGTGAAGGTCTCGGCGACGCCGCCGTGCTTCTTGGCGATCACGGTGCCCTCAAAGGCCTGGATACGCTCGCGCTCGCCTTCCTTGATGCGGACGGAGACCCGAACGGTGTCACCGACCTCGAACTGGGGCCGGTTCTCTTTGACCATGCCCTGCGTGATGATCTGCATTGCGTCCATTGATGAATCCTCCATTTTTTTATGACGTTCATGCCCGGAACCCGGCAGAGGACCGCCCGTTTAATGATGTACATTAACCCCGCTGGTGGTGCCAGCGAACACTAACGCCTAAATATGATAGCACAGCGCCGGACGATTTGCAAGCTTTTTCAGGCAAAATCCTCGGAATTTTTTGTGAGCAACCGGGTGCGCAGCACCTGGGCCCGGGTGGAGTCCACACCGCAGTGCTGCTGCAAAAAGCTCAGCCACAGGCTCGGGTTGAGGTTCAGCCCTTCCCCCGCCGGCAAAAGCATCTCAAAACGCACCTCGTCCCCCTCCTGGACATAGTCCAGCCGGGGGCAGTGCTCTTTCAGGTCGATCTCTTTCTGCCCCCGCTTGGACTTTTTCATCACCGGGGCCGTGTCCAGCGCGTTGTAGCGGTCCAGCGCATCCCGGAAGGCCGCGGGCAGGCGCACCGTGTACACGGCGCCGGCGATCTGTTCCGCCTTGTATTTGGGCAGGGTCACGGCGGTGACGGCCACGCCCAGGGGCATCACCGGCTCCAGCGCCGCTTTCCACGCCGCCAGGTCCGGCTGTTCTTCCTCGGTTTTTACATCCACGCTCTCCACCAGGCTCTCCTGGCCCAGAGGCAGCGGGCAGGCAAAGGTCATATAGATGTGAGGGTTGAAGCCCAGGGTGTACCACACCGGCAGGCCGCTGCGCTTGAGGGAGCGCTGCATCACCCGCTGGAGGTCCAGCAGGGAGATGTAGGAGGCTTCGCCGGTCTTAGTGAACCAGATCCGCACCGTAGTCAAAGCAGGCACCTCCCACGAATTTATTGGCGCCGCAGGCGCTGCATGTTTTGTTGCAGGGCTGGGTGGTCCGGGCGGCCATGGCCTTCTGGTACTCCCGCACCAGGAACGCATGGCTCACGCCGTAATCCATGTGGCTCCAGGGGGTCACCTCATCCAGCCCGATGAAACGGTTGGCGTAAAAAGCGGTGTCCAGCCCGCACTCGCGGAATGCCTCCATCCAGCGGTCGTAGTGGAAGCACTCGTCCCAGCCGTCGAAGAAACAGCCCTTGCGATAGGCGGTCTCCAGCACCCGGCCCAGCCGGCGGTCGCCCTTGGCGAACACCGCCTCCAAAAAGCTGATGGAACTGTCGTGATAGTTCACATGGATCTTTTTGCTGTGGACGCTGTGCAGCAGGTGCTGCTGCTTTTCCTTCAGCTGGGCCTCGGTGTCCTGGGGAACGAATTGGAAGGGAGTGTGGGGCTTGGGCACAAAGCAGGCCACGCTGATGGTCACCTGCACGCTCTTGCCCTTGGGCTTGTCCGGATTCGCGTAGTACAGGTCCACCACCTTCTGCGCGGTGTCCGCGATGCCCTCGATGTCCTCCATGGTCTCGGTGGGCAGGCCCATCATGAAGTACAGCTTCACCGAGGTGTACCCCGCCTTGAAGGCGAGGGTGCAGGTGCGCTCGATCTCCGGCCAGGTGACGTTTTTGTTGATGACGTCCCGCAGGCGCTGGGTGCCCGCCTCCGGCGCGAAGGTCAGGCCGGTCTTGCGCACCCGGTTGGTCTTTTCCACCAGGCTCTCGCTGAAGTTGTCGATGCGCAGCGAGGGCAGCGACAGGCTCACATGCTCGCCTCCCGTCCAGGTGAGCAGGTCGTCCAGCAGGGTCTCCAGCTGGCTGTGGTCGGAGGTGGAGAGGCTGGTGAGGCTGATCTCCTCGTAGCCGGTGTTGTCGCACAGGCGGTGGGCGGCGGCGTTGAGCTTATCCGCGCTGCGCTGGCGCATGGGCCGGTAGAGGAAGCCCGCCTGGCAGAAGCGGCAGCCGCGCACGCAGCCCCGCAGCACCTCGATCTGGGCACGGTCATGCACCGCGCCCACCATGGGCACTACAAAATGGGTGGGCGGGGTCTGGCTGTCCATATCCCGGATGATGGCCTTGGTGACCACGGCGGGCGCCGCGGGGTCGTTGGGGGTAATGGCTTTGACGCGGCCGTCCTCGTGATAACTCACGTCATAGAAGGAGGGCACATAACAGCCCGGCACGGCGGCGATGCGCCGCAGCACCTCTTTTTTGGGCAGCCCTTTCCGCTTGGCCTCTTCCACGATGCGGCAGACGTGGGGCAGCTGCTCCTCCCCTTCCCCCAGCATCATCATGTCGATGAAATCCGCCAAAGGTTCGGCGTTGCACACACAGGGGCCGCCCGCCACGATCAGCGGCCACTCCTCGCCCCGGTCGGCCGCCCGCAGGGGGATGCCCGCCAGATCCAGCATGGCCAGGATGTTGCTGTATGAGAGTTCATATTGCAGGGTGAAGCCCACGATGTCGAACTCGGTCAGCGGGTCCTTGCTCTCCAGCGCGTAGAGGGGCAGGCCCACCCGCTCCATCTCCGCCTTCATATCCACCCAGGGCATAAAGACGCGCTCGCACCACCAGTTCGGCTGCTGGTTCAAAAGTTCGTACAGGATCTTCATGCCCAGAAAGGACATCCCCACCTCGTAGGTGTCGGGGAAACAGAAGGCAAAGCGCAGGTCCACATCCGCCTTGTCCTTGATGACGCAGCCCGGCTCGCCGCCGGTGTAGCGGCCCGGCTTCTGCACATGGGCCAGCGCCTCTTTCAATTTCGGGTCAAACAAAACCGGTTCCTCCATCGCGCGCGCTGCAAACGGCAGCCCGCAGGTTTGATTACCTGTTTATTGTACCCGATTCGCCGCATAATTGCAATCACGGCCAGAGGGATTGCAACAGCCTGCGCCCGTCCAGATCACCCACCGGCAGCAGATTGAACAGCCCGGTGGCAAGATTCGCCGCCGCGAAAAAGTATCCCCAGTAGCTTGCCCGCAGCTGCATTTTCGCCAGGGTGCCCGCGCAGAGGGCAAAATTGGTCAGCGGGCCGGCCAGCGCCAGCACAAAGGCCTGCCGGCGGGACAGGTGAACGCCGGAGACATCCAGCCCGACGCCACGCACCGAAAGCCGCAGCACCGGCAGGCTGCGGGTGAGGGCCAGCCACACCGCCACATGGCCGCACTCGTGGAGCAGCGCCGCCAGCAGACCCACCCGCACAAGGCCGCTGTGGTCCCGATACAGCGCAAACCACAGGGCGGCCAGCAGCAGCACCGGGCGGCGAACGCGAAGATGCCTCACGCCAGGCCCAGCGCCTTGGCCGGGTCGTAGCGCACATCGTTGTACAGCAGTTCAAAGTGCAGGTGCGGGCCGGTGACCATACCCGTCTGCCCCACCGTGCCCAGCACCGTGTCGGCGCTCACCCGCTCGCCCTGGCGCACAAACACATACTGCATATGGCAATAACGGGTGGTCACGCCGTCGCTGTGCAGGATGACCACGTTGTTGCCGTAGGATGCGTTGTACTCGCTCTTTTGCACCACGCCCTCCGCAGCGGGATGAATGGGCGTTCCCTCGCCGACGGCAAGATCGACGCCGGTGTGAAAATCGCTCTTGCCGGTAACGGGATGTTTGCGCCAGCCGTAATCCGATGTGACCGCAAAGCCGCTGACCGGCAGCGACAGCGCAAAGGGCGGCTGGTAGGATTTTGTGGAATTGCCTTCCGGCACAAAGGGCCAGATGGCGCGCAGCTGGCCGCCTGCCCCCGTGAGTTCGGGGATCGCTTCGCTGTCCGCCGCCGGCGAGCCGTCGATCTGCGCCATCACCTGAACCACCTCCTCCTGCAGGCGGCTGACCACCTCGGAGGTGAATTTGAGCAGCTGCTCCTGACCATTCAGTTCCACGCCGCTTTCCAGCGCGGCACGAAAGGCCGCGCCGCACTGGCGGTACGCCTCGGGCGCGACCCGGCTCATCACCAGCACCGCCCCCACCGCCAGCAGGCAGAGGAACACCTGGACCCGCAAAATATAGTTGGGCCGCTGCTTTTCCCGGGGCGTCAGCGGCGGCGTGAGGGCCGCTTTCATCTCTTCCGCCTGCGGCAGAATGGGCGGGTACTGGATGTCCTGCGTCTTTTCCCACATGTTTTTGTTCCTCTTTCTCTGTGCTTTATGCTCCATTGTATGCGGCGGACAAGGGAAAAATGGCAGTTACAGAAAAGGCGGGGCCGCACATTGCAGCCCCGCCGGCTGCTCTTCCGCCAGGCGGCGGTTCACAGCATGGAAGTCAGTGTATTCTGGATCGCGTCCGCGATGGAGGTGGCGATGGCGTTTTTGTAACTGTCGCTCTGCAGCTTGCTCAACTCTTCCGGGTTGGTCAGGAAGCCGCACTCCACCAGCACCGCTGGGAAATCCATGTGCGTGGTAACGCGGTAGGCGCCATATTTGTCGCCCCGGTTGGTGGTGCCCAGCGCCCCGGCCACCGCGCCGGACAGGTTTGCCGCCAGCTGGCGGGAATAGGGGTTGAAGTAGTACACTTCCGTGCCCTTTGCGCTGGAGACGCCGGAATTGTGGTGGATGCTCACAAAGAGGTGCGGGCTGAAACTCTGGGACTGGCTGACCCGGCTGTCCAGCGAGACATACCCGGAGGTGTCCGTCACCTGCACCGTGGCACCGCGGCTGCGCAGGATATCCGCCACACGGGCGGCGATGTCGGCGTTCAGGGTCTTTTCGGTGTACATTCCGGTGATGGAGGTGCCGCCGTCGTATCCGCCGTGGCCGGGGTCCAGATAGATCTTTGCCCCGGAGAGGCCGGAGGGGATCTGGTTGAAGCGGAACACCAGGTTGTCGCCGTCGTAATAGGCCCGGTAGCCCAGGAAGGAACCGGCTTTGCGCAAATCGAAACGGACCACCGTGTCGTTGCCCTGCTGGGCGACGCTCACCCCGCTGAGTAGGTTGTTGGCGGCAAGGCCGGGGGCGGCGGTGTCGGCGCTGGTGTCTTTCAGGATGGCGCTCATGCTGGTGGCTCCGGAGAAGCCGTTCACCCCGCCGGAGGCGGAGTATCCCACCCCGTCGAACTGCACGGTGTAGGCCGTCTTGCGGCCGGAGCGGGTAAAGCTGACGTAGACGTATTGGCCGTCGGCCCAGCTGGATGCCCCGCTCAGCGAGGACATCTGCCACTCGGCCTCGCCCAGGCTGCTCACATCGGAGGCGCTCACCCGCACCCCGCTGCCCAGGATGTAGTACTCGCCGCTGCCGTAGGTATCGTCGGAATAGGTGAGTTTGTCGCTGACGATGTAGTCCACCGTTCCCTTGGGCAGTGGGAAGCAGCTGCCGTTGGGCTCGTTGTTCAGCACATTGGCGGGGTAGGTGCGGGCCTGGCTGGCTGTCACCTCCACCAGGTTCCCCTTCTGGCCTTCCACATTGGGGGCCTGCTGGGGCAGCGCGGACACATACACCCGCGCGCCGCCGGCGCTCTGGGTAATGCCGGACCAGGTGGCGCTGACCGCAATGTTGCCCACGTCCTGCTGGCTCTCGGTGGCCGCCGGCACGGTAAGGGTGCCCTTATAAGGCACATAAGCGGACGGGCTGCCGTCGGCGGCGTCGGCGGTGAGCTCCTGCTCGGTGAGGGTGACGCTGGCGCCGCCCAGGCTGGCGGTGATGGAGGAGCCGGAATAGGCCATCACCGTGATACCGATCTGGGTGGAACCCTCCACGGTCATGCTGCCGGAGGGCGAGACCTCCTTGATGATGACCACCTCTCGGGTGATGTTGTAGACCACCGATTTTTCCTTGTGCTCAAAGGTAAAAGTGTTGAGCCCCGGCTGCAGGTCCATCTCCACACTGAACACGCCCTCGCCGTTGCGCTCCAGTTCCTTGCCGTTCAGCGTCAGCGGAAAGTTGGGGTCAGAGGCGCCATAGAAATTCATCTGGGGCTCCTGGGTGGTGTAGGTGCGCTTTTCCGGCGTGCTGACTGTCAGGTCGGTGAGGATGTCCTGTTCCTCGATCTGATCGGCGTAATAGCGCAGGAGCACATCGGTGGAACCGCCCACATTCTCTTCCAGCGCGGCGAGGGAGCCGTAGGCCGCGCCAACGCAGCCCTCCACCGCACGGGTCTCGATGATCTGGCGCATCACCTGATCGGGCGCTTTCCAGCCGGGTTCGTCGCCTCCCAGCCGGTCGTTGCAGATCCAGGCCGCCACCCCCGTTCCGTGCTGGGACGCGGTTTCGGCCCACCAGCTGAGCACCGTTTTAAAATTCTGGTCCTGATCGGTGAGGGAACCGGTGCAGCGCACCAGGATGCGATCCACCTCGGCCCAGGCGAAGATGGCGTTCAGGTCCACATAGCCGTCCGTCGCCATCTCAAAGTCCGCCTGGGTGTCGCTGCCGGCCGGGTCGGTGGACTGGTTGGCCCACACCGGGTCGGCGATCAGGCCAAACAGCGCGTCCGCCTTTGCCTCACGGACCGCCGCGCCGGCATTGACCACCAGCGAACTGCCGCATTCCCGCACCCAGTTGTCGTAGCCCATGGAGGCGCCTTCGCTGCGATACAGGCTCATGCTCTCGGCGGTTTTCTGGTTGTAATAGCCGGTCAGATAGACGCCGTCCGGCTGGCACTGAGCGGTCAGTTCGCTCAGCACGGCAGCCGTCTGCTGCACCGCCTCCGCGCTCAGGTTTGCCCGGGGACCGTACTGCCCTTCCGCCCCCACACCGTTGGAGGCGTCCAGGATCACATAAAAGGAAAGGCCCTGCCCGCGGGCGGCTTCCGCCGCGTAGGCCACCAGGTCAAAGCCGGAAGCCATGGGCCAGATGGTCCCGGAATAGAGCGCGCCGTCGGAGGTGTTGGCGGGAAACAGCACCGCGTTCATCCCGTACTCTGCCACCTGCGCCATCGCCGCGTCCAGCTGGGCCTTACAGTTTGTCTCATCGGCGGCAGGGTCGAAATCCCGACCCGCCTGAAGGACCACCGCCTTCAGTTCGCCGGCCGAAGCCGGCGAAGTCGCTGTCTGGGCCTCCTCCTCGGCGAAAACCCTTCCGCCGGCAAACAACACCAAACACAGCAAGCCGACTGCTAACCGCCGCCACATACGCTGCACTGCACACGCCCCCCTTCAAGACGAAACTTCGCGGTTGTTGACACATCCTCATACTATACGGTTTTTCGGACAAAATCAAGCAAAAGGAGACGGTTTTCCAGTGTTTGTGCATGTAAAACAAATAAACTTTACAGATGTGGTTTTCCGCAATTTTGAGTACAGAAAAGCCGAACACCTGTAAAGGTGTTCGGCTTTTCTTGCTCTTATTCCCTGTGAAGCCAGCTGCGCAGACGCGCGAGCAGGCCGCCGGCCGCGGGCGCGTCGCCCGTGGGCTGTTTATCCGCCGCTGCGGGCGCGCTGACCGCGAACCCGTCCTTAAAATAGTTGTACAGCTCCATCTGGCTGTCCACCAGGGGCTGCCCCTCGGCGGGCTTTACCTTTGCGTAGCTGCCGTCCGGACGCATTTCCCGGGCATTCACATTGTCCGCCAGCTGCAATTCCAGGATGTCCCACAGCTTTTGGGCGATGGCCGGGTCATCCACCCGGATGCCCACCTCCACCCGGCGCTCGGTGTTGCGGGTGAGGAAGTCGCCCGAGGCCATATAGATGCGCCTGTCCCCGCCTTCTCCAAAGGCGTAGATGCGGGAGTGCTCCAGGTACCGGCCCACGATGCTGCGGATGCGCAGGTGGTCGGTCAGCCCCGGGAGCCCCGCCTGCACGCAGCAGATGCCCCGCACGATCATGTCGGTGGGGACGCCTGCCTGGGAGGCCTCCACCAGCTTTTCAATGATGTCCTTGTCGCTGATGGAGTTGTTTTTCAGGATGATGCGGGCCGGCTGGCCAAGGCGCGCCTTTTCGATCTCGGCGTCCATCTCTTTCAGCAAAACGCTCTTGAAATGCAGCGGGGCGACGATCAGGTGCTCGGTGTCGTCGGTGAGCCGCTCCACCGCCAGATTGTTGAAGACGGCGGCAGCCTCCTCCCCCACCTCCTGATTCGTGGTCACAAAGGAAAGGTCGGTGTACTGCTCGCTGGTCTTTTCGTTGTAGTTGCCGGTGCCGATCTGGGTGGTGTAGAAGTAGCGGCCCTGGCTGCGCCGGGTGATGAGGGTCAGCTTGGAGTGGACCTTGTAGTCGTCCAGGCCGTAGATCACCGTGCAGCCCGCTTCCTCCAGCTTTTTGGACCAGTCGATGTTGTTCTGCTCGTCGAACCGGGCCCGCAGTTCCACGATGGTGACCACTTCCTTGCCGTTTTCGGCGGCGGCCACCAGCGCCTGCACGATCTGGGAGTTGTTGGCCATTCGATACAGGGTCATCTTGATGCTGACCACGTCCGGATCATAGGCCGCGGCCATCAGCATCTTGATGAACGGCCGCATGCTTTGGTAGGGATAGGCGATCAGAATGTCCCGGCGCTTGGCCTCCTCCCCCAGCTTGAAGTCAGCCGGGGCCTGCATGGGTTTTGCCGGCGGATAAAACAGGTCGCTGCGCCCGTCCGCCTGCAGGCGGGCGGCCAGCTTGAAATAGCAGGAAAGATCCAGCGGGCTCTCCTGGGAAAAGCACTGCTTTTCGGGCAGCATCAGTTTCTCGCGGAGGTATTTGTCGATCTCCTGGGGCGGCTCGTTCCAGAATTGCAGGCGGACAGCGGCCAGCTTGCGCCGCTTTTTGAGCAGTTCGCTCATCACCTGCCGGTAGTCGATGTCCTGGTCAAACATCCCCTCTTTCACGTCGATGTCGGCGTTGCGGGTCACGCGGAAGAGGCATTTCTTTTGCAGCATCCCCTTGGGGAACACCAGATCGGCAAAGCGGAAGATCAGTTCCTCCGCCAGGCCGTAGAGCAGCTGGCCGTCCCGCTTCAGATAGAGCATCCGGTCAAACTGGCTGCTGATGGGGATCAGCCCGTAGGAGACCGCGTCGTCCCCCTTTCCCTTCAGGGTCGCGCAGAGGTAGATCTCCTGGTTGCGCAGAAACGGGAAGGGGTGCCGGTGGTCGATGATCTGGGGCGAGAGCACCGGCAGCAGTTCGTTCAAAAAGTATTTTTTCCAGAACCGCTCGTCCTCTTTGGCGAGGGTTTGAAAATCAATGCGCACATATCCCTCTTCCGCCAGATGCTGCCGCAGCTTTACCACGATCTTGTCGCACTGCTGCTGCAGGTCCGCCGTTTTGGGCATGATCGCCGCCAGCTGCTGCGCGGCGGTCATTTTGGTCTTGTTGTCGGTGATCTCATTTTTCAGCAGCGTGCGGTCATACAGCGAGCCCACCCGCACCATGAAGAACTCGTCCAGGTTGCTGCCGTAAATGGCGGTAAACTTCATCCGCTCCGCCAGCGGGACCGTTTTTTCCTTGCCCAGGGCCAGCACCCGGCGGTCAAAGTCCAGCCAGCTCAGCTCCCGGTTGATGAACACGCTCTGACGTTGGGCCTCCATCGTCAGTTTCCCTCCTCACAAATCATTCTCCGATATACAGATACTCCCGCCACGCGTTCACATCGTCCATACTGATACCCTCCACCAGGATAAGCTGGTCCACGATGATAAAGCCGCCGAAGTCATCCCGATAATCCAGGATTGCCCGGGCGGTCCCCTCGCCGATGCCGGGGATGCTTTGCAGTTCCGCCGCGGTGGCGCGGTTCAGATCCACCCGGAACACCTCTTCCGTTGAGAGCGGCTCGGGCGAGACCGGGGCGTATCCCGGCTGCCAGTACGGCGCGTAACAGAGGTATCCGCCCACAAGGATCGCCAAAGCCGCGGCACAGCACACGGCGGCCATCAGGGCCTTCTTCACGGCACATCCCCCATTTCGGAGTCTACACAGCCATTATAGCACATCTTTCCGCCTTCAAAAACCGAAATCTTTGTAAAAAAGCCCGCCAGCGCGCCTTTTCAGCGCATCGGCGGGCAAACGATTCAGGTGTAGCGGCGGATCAGGCTGTAAAGATATTCCCCCACGCCGCCGCTGCGGCAGCTGGAGACCACTTCGTCCGCCGCGAGTTTCACCTCGGCGGGCGCGTTGTCCACCGCCACCGCGTGCCCCGCGGCGCGCATCAGGTCGATGTCGTTGTAGTAATCGCCGATCACCACCGTGTTTTCCAGGGGGATGTCCTGAAGAGCGCACAGCCGCCGCAGGGCCTGGGCCTTGCTCACCCCGGCGGGCATGATCTCAAAATACATGAGGTTGGTGTGCAAAAAATACATTCCCTCCACCGAAAGGCCTGCCGCGAAATTCTGCAGCGAGGCGAGGGTGACGGGATCCGCCGCGAAAACCACCTTGGCCCAGTGGTCCGGCACCTGGTCCAGCGGGCACAGCACGGAGTGCATGTGCTCCTCCTCCACATGGGCCTGGGTGTAGCGGTTGGCCTGCACGATATAGACCCGGCCTTCCTGTGCCATGATCTCCACGCCGATATCCGGAAATTGGGTCAGCACGGCCTCGATGGCCTGCTGCGCGGCCTGCCGGGGCAGAAAATGCGTTTCCAGAACTTTTCCCGCCTGCATATCGTACAGGACGCTGCCGCCGCAGGTGATCGCCGGGCAGGACAAGGGCAGGTCGCCCAGCGCCGCCCGCACCGATTCCACCGGCCGCCCGGTGGCCACGGTGAAGCGCCCGCCCAACTCGCAAAACAGCTGGATGGTGACCCGGTTGCAGGAGGGCACGCCTTCTTTCGCGGTGAGGAGGGTATTGTCCATATCGCTGACGACCAGAAGGTCCGCAAGGGATTCGATCATGTTTCCGGCTCCTTTCGGAGAGTGTGGAGAAATTCCGTGAAATAGGCGGGCAGCGGGCTTTCAAACCGCATAGCCTCGCCGGTGATGGGGTGTGTAAAGCCCAGCACCCGGGCGTGCAGGCACTGCCCGTTCAGCCGCCTGATGCAGTCCCGCGGGCCATAAACACTGTCGCCCGCCAGCGGATGCCCGATGCTGGCCATGTGCACCCGGATCTGGTGGGTGCGTCCGGTCTTCAGGCGGCAGGCAATGTGTGTAAAGCCATCATACTGTGCAAGCACATGGTAGCCCGTATAGGCATACTTCCCGTTCGGGACCACGGCCATCTTCTTGCGGTCGGTGCGGTGACGGCCGATGGGGGCCTCCACAAAGCCCTCCGGCTCCTTGAAGCGCCCATAGACCACCGCCTCGTAGACCCGGTCTACGCTGTGAACGGCCATCTGGGCCGAGAGAGCCTCGTGGGCAACGTCGGTCTTGGCCACCACCAGCAGGCCGCTGGTGTCCTTGTCGATGCGATGCACGATGCCCGGGCGCACCACCCCGCCAATGGAGGAGAGCCGCCCCGCGCAGTGGTACAGCAGCGCGTTGACCAGCGTCCCGTCCGGGTTGCCGGGCGCCGGGTGCACCACCATGCCCTTGGGCTTGTTCACCACCAGCAGGTACGCGTCCTCGTAGACGATCTCCAGCGGGATGTTCTGGGGCTGCGCCTCCAGGGGCTTTGCGTCCGGCAGGTCCACCGCCAGGTGTTCCCCGGCCTTCAGCTTCAGGTTTTTCGCCGCCGGCCTGCCGCCGCACTGCACGAGGCCCTGTTCGAACAGACGCTGCAGCGCGCTGCGGGTGAGTTCTACCTCCTCCAGGTCGGCAAGAAAACGGTCGGCGCGCTGCCCGGCGCACTCGGCGGGAACAAACACGTCAAACCGTTCCATCGTCCCGCTCCGGAAGATCTGCTGCCGGCTCCTCCCGGCCGCCTGCCTTGCGGCGGGCGGCCAGTTCCTCCAGCAAGAGGTTCAGCAGCAACAGGCCGATGCCGGTGCAGACCAGCATGTCGGCAAAGTTGAACACCGCGAAGTTCATAAACAGGAGATTGATGTAGTCCACCACCTCGCCGTTCAGCACCCGGTCCACCAGATTGCCGATGCCGCCGCCCAGCACGAAAAGCCAACCGATGTATTCCAGCTTTTTGGCGGGACGCCGGAAGAGGAGATACCAGGCCACAGCCAGCAGCGCCACACCGGTGAAGAGGATCAAAAAGGTCTGTTTGCCCTGCAAAATGCTGAAAGCGGCGCCATCGTTGAGAAAATAGCGCAATTCCACAATGCCGGGGATCAGCGGCATGCTGCCCACGGGTGCAAGATTGGCCGTCGCCCACAGTTTGATGCCCTGGTCGATGGCCACCAGCAAGGCGGCGGCCACAAGGGTGATGAGTGCAGAAATCAAGAGAAGCCTCCCGTTGCCGGCTGCCCCTGGGGGCGGCCGGGTCCTTTGATAGCTCAAAAGCGGCGCCGCCGCATCGTTTTGGGATGCGTCTTTGCGCGCCGCTTTTGAAAAAAAATTTTTATTCAGCCAGCACAGCGGCGCAGCGGGCGCACAGGCAGGGATGCTGCGCGTTGCTGCCCACGTCGGCGGTGTACTTCCAGCAGCGCTGGCACTTTTCGCCCTCGGCATGCTGCACGGCAACGCCCAGGCCATCCACCATGCCGTGAGCACCGCCCTCGCCTTCCGCGATCTCCAGCTGGGAGACGATCAGCAGGTCCTCCCACTGGGCGACGGGGATGCCGGCGATGAACGCGGCCATCTCGGGCGAGCAGTACAGGGTGACCCTGGCCTCCAGCGAGGAACCGATGACCTTTTCGGCACGGGCCTGCTCCAGCACCTTCTTCACGTCGTCGCGCACGGCGATGATCCGATCCCACTTGGCGCGGAACTCCTCGTTCTGCGCGTACACGCCGGCCTTGGGCATATCCTCAAAGGCCACATACTTCTGCTTGCCGTCAAATGCGGGCACAAAACTCCAGATCTCCTGGCTGGTGAAGGTCAGGATGGGGGCGATGATCTTGGTGAGGTCCACCAGGATGCGGAACATGGCGGTCTGCGCCGCGCGGCGGGCGGGAGCGTCCGCCTTGCTGCAATACAGCCGGTCTTTCACCACGTCCAGATAGAAGTTGGACATATCCACCACGCAGAAGTTGTACACCGCGTGGTACACCTTGTGGAAGTCAAAACTCTCAAACCCGTCCCAGGCGGTGGCGTTCAGTTGGTCCAGACGGTCCAGCGCCCACAGATCCAGTTCGGTGAGCTGGTCGTGTGCCACCAGATCGGTGCGGGGATCGAAGCCGTTCAGATTGCCCAGAATGAAGCGGGCGGTGTTGCGGATCTTGCGGTAGGCCTCGCTCAGCTGCTTGATGATCTCCTTGCTGATGCGCACGTCCACGGTGTAATCGCTGGAAGCCACCCACAGGCGGACGATGTCGGCGCCGTAATCCTTGATGATCTCGCTGGGCTCCACGCCGTTGCCGGCGGACTTGTGCATCTGCTTGCCTTCGCCGTCCACCACCCAGCCGTGGCACAGCACGTTCTTGTAGGGCGCGACGCCCCGGGTGGCAACACTGGTGAGCAGGCTGGACTGGAACCAGCCGCGGAACTGGTCGCCGCCCTCCATGTACAGATCGGCGGGCCAGTGCAGTTCCGGGCGCTCCTCCAGCACCGCCACATGGGTGGAGCCGGAGTCGAACCAGACGTCCATGATGTCCTTGTCCTTCTCGAACTCGGTGCCGCCGCACTCGCAGGTATAGCCCGCGGGCAGGATCTCGCCGGCGTCGTATTTGTACCAGGCGTCGCTGCCCTCGCGGCGGAACAGGTCGCTCACCGCCTTGATGGTCTCGTCGGTGATATGATATTTGCCGCACTTCTTGCAGTAGAACGCGGGGATGGGCACGCCCCAGGTGCGCTGACGGCTGATGCACCAGTCGCTGCGGTCCCGCACCATGCCCATCATGCGGTCATGGCCCCAGGCCGGGAACCACTGCACCTGATCAATGGCCTTATAGACGTCCTCCTTGAAGGCGTCGATGGAGCAGAACCACTGGTTCGTGGCCCGGAAGATGATGGGGCTGTGGCAGCGCCAGCAGTGGGGATACTGGTGGGTCATGTGCTGGACGCCCAGCAGATGTCCGCTCTCCTGGATGTGCTTCAGGATGACCTTGTTGGCCTCCCACACCTTGAGGCCGCTGAAGGGACCGGCCTCGGCGGTGAGGAAACCGCCGTCGTCCACCGGCACGATTACCGGCACCTGGGGATAGTGCTTGGTGCAGACCTCAAAGTCCTCCACGCCGTGACCGGGCGCGGTGTGCACGCAGCCGGTGCCGCTTTCCAGCGTGACATGGTCGCCCAGGATCACCAGGCTCTTGCGGTCCAGGAAAGGATGCTGCACCTGCATCAGTTCCAGTTCACTGCCCTTGACCGGCTCGCCCACGATCTCGTAGCTGTCGATCTTGCAGGCCTGCATGGTGCTCTCCACCAGGGCCTCGGCCATGACCAGATAGTCCTCCCCCACCTTGACGAAGACGTAGTCATAGTCGGGGTTCAGGCAGATGGCCACATTGGCGGGCAGGGTCCAGGTGGTGGTGGTCCAGATCACGAACCAGGCCTTGTCCATGGGGATGCCGCGCTTTGCCAGGATGCCGTTGGGGTCATCGGTGACGTTAAAGCGCACATAGATGGAATCGCACTCGTCCTCGCCATACTCGATCTCGGCCTCGGCCAGGGCGGTGCGGTCCTCCGGGCACCAGTACACCGCTTTCAGGCCTTTGTAGATGTAGCCTTTCTTGGCCATCTCGCCGAAAACCTCGATCTGGCGGGCCTCAAACTCCGGCTTCAGGGTCAGGTAGGGGTTTTTGAAATCGCCGATGACGCCCAGGCGCTGGAACTGCTCGCCCATGATGTCGATGTGTTCGGTGGCGAACTCGTGGCAGACCTTGCGCAGCTCCAGCTTGGAGACCTCGCCCTTGCCCACCAGCTGCTTCATGGCCTTCAGTTCGATGGGCAGGCCGTGGGTGTCGTAGCCGGGCACATAAGGCGCCTGGAAACCGCTCATGTTCTTGTAGCGAACGATGATGTCCTTGATGATCTTGTTCAGGGCGGTGCCCATGTGGATGTTGCCGTTGGCGTAGGGAGGGCCGTCGTGCAGCACATAGCGGGGCTTGCCCTCGTTGTGCTTGATCAGTTCCTCGTACAGATGGTCGGCGTTCCACTCCTTGAGCATCTCCGGCTCTTTTTTGGGCAGACCCGCCCGCATGTCAAACAAGGTCTTGGGCAGGTTGATCGTGCTGTTGTAATCCTGTGGCACTGGTATCTACACTCCTCTTCTGAATGAGCTGCGCGTTTTTTGAAAGCGCGCGCCGGGATCAATCACTGAATTTGATGCCCTCAAACCCCTCAAACACCGACGGGGCGGACGGCGCCTCGGCCTGCTGGGGCGCGGGCCGGGACTGGCCCGGCACAAAGGTGCGGGTGGGCTCCTCCCCGGGGGTCTCCTCTTCCGGGGCCTGGGGCGCATCGTACAGCGCGCCCAGATCGGGGAACTGGCCGATGGGGTCCTCCGGCTGCTCCTGCTCGTCGAAACTCTCCCCGAACAGATCCGGTTCCGCGGGCGCCTGCGGCTCCTGCGGGGCGGCCGCCTCGGGTTCCTCCTCGGCGGGAGAGGACGGTTCCTCCTCCGGCTCCTCGGGTTCATCGCCGGGCAGCGTGCTCAGCGATTCGATGTGCTGTTTGTAAAGGCTGAGGACGCTGTTCTTGAACTGGGCCACTTCCGCCTTCACCCGCTCCAGTTCCAGCTGCTCCTCGCTCACCTGCTCCTGGGCGGCACGGGTGATGTCCTCGGCCTTGATGCCGGCCTCCCGCAGGATGGACTCCGCCTTCTGCTTGGCCTCTTTGATGACGTTCTCGCCCATGCGCTGCGCGTTGAGCAGCGCGGTCTTGAGGTTATCCTCGTCCTTGCGGTACTCCTCTACCTTCTGGGCCAGGACATACAGCTTCTTTTCGGTGCTCTCCTTCTCCGCCTGCAGCTCCTCCATCTGCTGCGCAAGCTGCTGCAGCAGCGCGTCCACATCTTCGGTGCGGTAGCCGCGCATGACCTTGTCGAAGGTTACGGTGCGGATCTCCTGGGGTGAAATCATTCAGATCATTCCTTTCGGCGAAAGTGGCGGCACGGGGGCCGTCAATATTGAAAGTATTGGATAAACAACCGGTCCTTGCGGCTCTTGCCGCCCAGCGCCTCCAGCTTGAAGCGGCCCATTCCCCGCACGGTAAAGATGTCGCCCTCATACACAGGCGCGTGGGCACTGCTCACCGGCACATGGTTGATCTCCAGCCGGCCGCCCCGCACCAGCGCTTCCGCCTGGCTGCGGCTGCACCGGAGCATGGCCGCCAGCACCGCGTCCGCCCGCAGGGAGGACACCGTGGCGGTCCTGCTCTCCCGCTGGGGCGGCTGCACCGGCAGCGGCCCGTCGAACCGCTGGGCGGAGGCGGAAAAACGGCCCACGCTGGTCAGTTCATCGCAGATCAGCGGCGCCACCCGCTCCAGCACGAATGCGTAGGCGCATCCGGGCGATTCGGGGTCGGGCAGGATATCGCCCACACACTCCCGCTCCAGGCCCAGGCCCAGAAGGGAGCCGAGATAATCCTTGTGGGCCGGCGCGTCGGCGCCCGCCGCCGCGCAACGGAGCAAAACGCAACAAATCGGCGGTTCGCCCGAGGCGCCCGCCGGTTCGAGGCACAGCAGTTTGCGCTCGGCTGCGGGATAGCCGCCCTCAAAGGCGGCCCAGTCGCAGCCGACCTGATTCAGCGCGGCTTCGGCCAGGGTCTGCTCCCGGTCGGACAGAAAGCCGCTGTAGCGGGCCACGCCCCGGTTTTGCGCGGCGCGGCAGAGATCCTGCGCGCGGCGCATGACCAGTTTTTCCTGATCGTTTTGGGGCGGGACATATCCCCGCTGCCGCCCGTCAGAAGAAGACGCCATTGCTCTCCAGCTCGTCCAATAAATCGCCCATGATGTCCACGTTGTAGGGGGTGATGATGAAGGTGCTGTTGGCGACGCGCTTCATCTGGCCGTTGTTGGCGTAGGCCACGCCGGACAAAAAGTCCACCAGGCGGCGGGAAACTTCCTTGTTGGTACCCTCCAGATTGAGCACAACGGTGCGCTTGGCATTCAGGTGATCGGCCACCGTGCTGGCATCGTCGAAACGCTCGGGCTTGACCAGCACCACCTGCAGCTGGGTGGTGGCGTTGATGTTGACCACCTTGTTGCGCTTGCCGGTAGGTTCGGGCTGATAGCCGTCGTCCTCCGCGGTGCTGCGCTGAGGGAACATATCCTCGTTTTCGTCGTAGTAACCGTCGTCCTCTTCGTTCACACCAAGAAATCTTTTAAGCCCGTCGAGCATCGTTCCGTATCTCCTTCCGAAAATGATGATCGCTCCAAATTGAAACCAAATCACCAGTTAGTATATATTATCGCTATTTTTAGTGTTTCTGTCAACAAATAAACGCAACATTGCCTTTGTTTCACAGGATTTTCCCGTCGTAGAGATCGGTACCCTCCACGATGACCTCGTCGAACAGCCGCACCTCGTTGTCGGTGCCCACCTTGCCCCCCTCCGGCACCAGGATGTATTGGTCGTCCTGGTAAAGAACAGTGATCTTTCGAAAGCGCGCCAGGTTGCCGTACTTCACATAGACACCCTTCACGCCGTCCACGATGTTCAGCGCCTTGGCGCTGACCCGCACCCCTTTGAAGGACTGGAAGTCAATGCGGGCGGTGGCGGAAGCAAGGCTCATCACATCCGCCCCCACATACTCGCAGCTCAAAACAAACTTTGCGAGGCCGGAATCCTCCTCCACCTTCACGCTCTCCACCGTGGCCGGCAGCACCTTCTCCGCCGCGCCGGGAAAACTGATGTCCACGCTGGTAACATTTTCAAATTTTTTGCTCTCGTCGGCGGTGCACACACCGTAGAAATACCATTTGTAATCGGTGACCAGCTTTCCTGCGCCGGAAACGGCCCGCACGCCAGAGCCGTTCAGCAGCGCGTCGGTCATCTCCAGAGCGGACATCCCGTCCAGTTCCTCCTTGCTGTAGGTGAGCATCTGGGCCGTGTCCGCCGTCACAAAATAGCCGCCGGTGGATACGGTGACCGGCGCGGGGCTTCCCAGATTCGCCTGCTGCGCCGCCTGTTCCTGAGCGATCAACTCCTTCGCGCCGGAAAAGTCCTTCACGGCGCCGGTGGTGATCTGCAGCCGGTTGAGGGTGAGCAGGTAATTGTTGCTCTTGGTGGTGAGCTGCCCGTAGTCCTGCCGGTCCAGGCTGTCCAACAGGTCGTACAGCGCCGACTGCCGCTGGTTCAGCAGCACATCCACGTCGGTGCCCGCGGTGTTTTCACTGCGCCGGAGCAGTTCCAGCTGGGCGTCCAGCTCGGTGAGGGCGGTGCGGGCGCGGGCCTGGCTGGGGTCAGAGTAGATCTCCGCCACCTGGGTGCCCACCGCCACCCGCTCGCCGCTGGCCACAAGATAGCCCATCTGTCCCTCGCCGGGCACCTCCGCCTGTTCAAAGACCAGGTATCCGCCGCAGGAGAGGCTGTCGGACATATCGTACAGGATAGCCGTCTCGGTGCGGTAGGGCCGGTCGAGCACCGTGAAGATCTGTACCGCCAGATAGGCGGCGGCAAGGCCCAGCGCCGCGAACAGCCCGTATTTGATGACCGAGGCTTTCATCGTCCTCTCCCCCTCTCCTTTTTGCGCGCGGCCGCGCCGCTCATTGTTGGAAGTGTTCCCGCACCATCTGCTCGGCGCGCTGCACAAGCTGCGGCTCGTCCGGGTCCAGCCAGACAACGTCCTTCATCCGGCGGAACCAGGTAAGCTGACGCTTGGCGTAGTTGCGGCTGGCCTGCTTGAGCTTTTCGGCGCAGGCATTCAGCCCCGCCGTCCCCTCGAAATAGGAAAAAAACTCCTTGTAGCCGATGGCCTGAGCCGCCGTGCGGTAGCGCTCCCGGTTCTCCCAAACCGTTCGTGCCTCCTCCAGGATGCCGGCGTCCAGCATCCGGTCCACCCGGGTGTCGATGCGCCGGTAAAGCCGCGAGCGGTCCGCCGGCGCGAGGCAGAACACCACCGCGTCAAAGGGCGGCGCCTCGGGCAGCGATTCCGCCCGCTGCCGGCTCATGGTCTTGCCGGTGGAATAATAGAGTTCCAGCGCCCGGATCACCCGCCCCACGTTGTTGGGATGCACGCCGGCGGCATAGTCCGGGTCGATGGCGGCCAGCCTTTCGTGCATCGCCGCGGGGCCAAGGGCTTCAGCCTCCCGCTCCAGCTTTGCACGCAGGGCTGGGTCGGCTTTTTGTTCGGCAAAGCGGACCCCGTTCAAAAAACTTTCGATGTACAGCCCGGTGCCGCCCACCAGCATGGGCAGCCTGCCCCGGCCGGCGACGGCCCGGGCCGCCCGGTTGGCGGCGGCCACAAAGTCCGCCACGCTGAAGGTCTCTTCCGGAGGCAGAAAGTCCATCAGGTGATGGGGCACGCCCTCCATCTCCTCTTGGGTCGCCTTGGCGGTGCCCACGTCCAGGCCCTTGTAGATCTGCATGGAGTCGGCGCAGAGGATCTCGGCCCCGAGGCGCTTGGCCAGCTGCACCGAAAAGGCGGTCTTCCCGCTGGCGGTGGGGCCGCCCACGGCCACCACCGGCATCTTATCCCAATCGGCCAAACTGTTTTTCCAGCTCCTTTTTGGTAAGTTTCAGCACCACCGGCCGGCCATGGGGGCAGAAGGGCGGCACCGTTCCCGCCAGGATGTCCCGGGCCAGGGCCATCAGCTCCTGCCGGTCGGACTTGTCCCCCGCCTTGATGGCGGCCTTGCAGGCGATGGAGTGCATCACCCACTGGGTCTTTTCGCTCAACGTCTCCCGGCTGCCCCGGGCGAGGCGGTCGGCCAGCTCGCACAAAAGGCCCTCCACATCGGTGACCGGAACGTCCGCCGGCACCGCCCGCACCAGCATGGTGGTGCCGCCGAAGTCCTCCGCCTGCACGCCCGCGGCGTTCAGCAGGTCGGCGTTTTCCAGCAGCGCCGCCTTTTCCTGGGCGGAGAGGTTCACTGCCACAGGCGCCAGCAGCAGCTGGCTGCTGGCCGCGCCGTAGCCGGCGGCAAGCCGCTCATACAAAATGCGCTCGTGGGCGGCGTGCTTGTCAATGAGGCAGAGTTCGTCCCCCCGCTGGGTGATGATGTAGGTTTTAAAAGCCTCACCGATGTATTCCAGCGGCGTATCATCCTGCCCGGCCTGTTGCGCCGGCGCCGGTTCCTGCGGGGCTTCCGCCGGCGGTGCGGCGCGGTCGCTCGCGGCGCCCGTCTCTTCCGCATCGAAATCGGCAGGGGCCTGCCCACGCTCCGGCATCCCCTCCTCGGGGGGACGCGCCGGCCCGGCAGGCGCGGCTTTGCCGCCCAGCGGCAGCGGTTCGGAGTGCAGAGAATCCTGCCGCGACGGGACGGCCTCGAAGGCCGGGGCTGCCGGCCGCGGGGCAGGCGCGGGGCGCGGCACCGCCGGCTCGCTGCCCCATCCGCCCAACCCGGCGGGCGCGGACGGAGGCGGCGCGGCGGGCGCGGGGATCGTCGCATGTGTAATTGCGGGATGCTTTACAGGCGTTGTGAGGTCCAGCTGCTCCACCTTCTCCGCCGGTTCCTCCATCGCCGTCTGTTTGGCAAAGCTGAAGCGCTGTTCACCGCTGCCCGGCTGGGCAAGGGCAGCCTTCACCGCCCGATAGACCGCGTCGAACACATCGCTCTCCCGGGAGAAACGGACCTCCGTTTTCGCGGGATGCACATTTACATCCACCAGCTGCGCGGGCATCTCCAGCATCAGCACGCAGCCGGGGAATTTGCCCTGCATCAGAGTGCCGCGATAGGCGTTCTCCAGCGCGGCCATCATGGTGCGGTTTTTGACGAACCGCCCGTTGATGAAAAAGAACTGCATGCCCCGGCTGGCCCGGCAGGCCCGGGGCGGAGTGACCAGGCCGGACACATGGTAGCTGCCGCTGGCGTCGTCCACCGGCAGCAGATCTTTGGCGAAGTCCCGGCCCAGAACGGCATAGACGGCGCTCTTGAGATTCCCGTCGCCGGGAGTTTTGTAAAGCTGTTTACCCTCCCGGATAAAGGCCACCGAGACTTCCGGGTGGGACAGGGCGATGCGGCCGACCGTCTCCCCCACAAAGGCGCCCTCGCTGGCGTCCTTTTTCAGAAACTTCATCCGGGCGGGAGTGTTGTAGAACAGATCCCGCACGGTGATGGTGGTGCCCACCGGCCGCGCGCCCGGCTCCATCCCCTGCTCCTCACCGCCCTCGATGCGGTAGAGGCAGGCGAATTCGTCCGGTTCGGTGCGGGTGAGCACCTCCACCCGCGCCACACTGGCGATGGAGGCCAGCGCCTCGCCGCGGAAGCCCAGGGTGTGAATGCTTTCCAGATCCTGCTCACAGGATATTTTGCTGGTGGCGTGGCGGATGAAGGCGGTGGAGATATACTCCGCCTCGATGCCGCTGCCGTTGTCCGTCACCTGGATGAGGGACACGCCGCCCTTCTCGATGGCGACGCTCACCTGGGTGGCGCCGGCGTCGATGGCGTTTTCCAGCAGTTCCTTCACCACCGAAGCGGGGCGCTCCACCACCTCGCCGGCGGCGATCAGCTCCGCGGTGTGCTTGTCCAGCACATGAATCACAGCCATGGGCCTGTATTCCCTCCCGTAAGTAAACTTAGTCCTTCAGCGTCTTCTTCAACTCGTACAGAAAATTCAGCGCTTCGATGGGGGTCAGCGTCTCCACGTCCAGCGCGTTCAGCTTGTCCATCATCTCGCTGGGCACCGCGGGGCTGTTCATCGTCTCCAGCGCGTCAAAATCCAGCTGTGTGACCCGGCGGTTCGCCTGGCTGGCGGCGTCCAGCGTCTTGAGCACCTGTTTGGCCCGGTCGGTGACCTCGTCGGGCAGGCCGGCCAGCTTTGCCACCTGGATGCCGTAGCTGTCGTCGGCGGGGCCGCGGACGATGCGCCGCAGGAAGGTGATGTCGTCGCCCCGCTTTTTTACCGCGATGTTGTAGTTCTTGACGCCGGGCAGCTGCTCCTCCAGTTCGGTGAGTTCGTGGTAGTGGGTGGCGAACAGGGTCTTGCAGCCGATCTTGACCACGATGTGCTCCACCACCGCCCGGGCGATGCTCATGCCGTCGAAGGTGGAGGTGCCCCGGCCGATCTCGTCCAGGATGACCAGGCTTTTTCGGGTGGCGTATTCCAGGATCTGCGCCACCTCAGTCATCTCCACCATAAAGGTGGACTGACCGGCGGCCAGGTCGTCGGAGGCGCCCACCCGGGTGAAGATGGCGTCCACCACGCCCACTCGGCACTCCTTGGCGGGTACAAAGCTGCCGATCTGAGCCATCAGCGCGATCAGGGCGTTCTGGCGCATATAGGTGGATTTGCCCGCCATGTTGGGGCCGGTGATGATGAGCAGGTTGTTTTCGCCGCAGTCCAGCGTGGTGTCGTTGGGTACGAACAGGTTGCCCTTAAGCATCCGCTCGATCACCGGGTGGCGACCCTCCCGGATGAGCAGCTCGCTGCCCTCGTCCACTGCGGGGCGGACATAGTTGTTGTCCACCGCCACCTGGGCCAGCGCCGTGAGCACATCCAGCTTCGCCACCGCGCCGGCGGTGGACTGGATGCGGCCAAGCTGCGCCGCAAGGTCGTTCAGCAGCTCCTCAAAGAGTTTGCGCTCCAGCACCAGCAGCCGCTCGCTGGCGCCCAGGATCTTGTTTTCCAGGTTTTTCAGATCCTCGGTGATGTAGCGCTCGGCATTGGCCAGCGTCTGCTTGCGCACAAAGTTCGCGGGCACCTGATCGGTGAAGGATTTGCTGACCTCGATGTAATAGCCGAACACCCGGTTGAAGCCCACCTTCAGGGTGCGGATGCCGGTCTCCTCCTTAAGCTTTGCCTCCATCTGGGACAAAAAGCCCTTGCCGCCGTGGACGATGTCCCGCAGTTCGTCCACCTCCGGCGAGAAGCCTTCCCGGATGACGCCGCCGTCCTTGAGGGTGGAGGGGGCGTTCTGGTCGATGGCGGCCACGATGCGGTCGTGGATGTCGGCGAGGGGGTCGATCTGCACCGCCAGCGCCTTCAGCTGGGGGCAGTCAAAGCCCTCGGTCAGCTGCCGCAGACCGGGCAGCTGGGCGCAGGTGGCGGCCAGGGCGTACACCTCTTTGGGGGTGGCGCTGCCGTAGACCGTGCGGGTCATCAGCCGCTCCATATCGAACACATGGCTCAGCGTCTCGATGATCTCGGCCCGCTGCACGCTCTCAGCGTACAAAGCCTGCACGCAGTCCAGCCGGTCGTTGATGGCCGGCGCGCTCACCAGCGGCTGCTCCAGCCAGCCGCGCAAAAGGCGCTTGCCCATGGCCGTTTGGGTCTTGTCCAGCACCCAGAGCAGGGTGCCCCGCTTCTCCCGCCCGCGCATGGTCTGGGTCAGTTCCAGATTGGCCCGGGTCACCGGCGACAGCTGCATATACTGGGCCTCGGCGTAGCTGACCACCGTTTTGATCCGTCCCACGCCGTGCTTCTGGGTGCGGCGCAGATAGGTCAGCAGCCCTGCCACGGCAAATCCGGCGGCGCCGTCCCTCGCGAGGCTGCCGGCAGGCCAGCCCTCCTCGCCGAACTGGGCCTGCAGGGCGTCCTGCGCGTCGGCGTAGGCCTCGTTCTCCATCAATTCCACGGCGCAGGCCATGTGCTGCTTGATGTAGGCGGTGACATCCTTCAGCGAGAGCATCGCCTCGTTGAACAGCACCTCGCTGGGGTTGTAGCGGCAAAGCTCGGTGATGATCTGCCCGCTCACCGACGGGCCGGCCAGCAAGGTGGCATAGGCCTGCCCGGTGGAGACGTCGGCGAAGCAGACGCCGGCCTTGTCCCCCTCCAAGTATATACTGCAGATGTAGTTGTTTTTGTCGTCCTGGAGCATACTGCTCTCGATGACGGTGCCGGGGGTGATGACCCGGATGACATCCCGTTTCACCAGCCCCTTGGCCAGGGCCGGGTCCTCCATCTGTTCGCAGATGGCCACCTTGTAGCCCTTGGCAATGAGCCGGGCCACATAACTCTCGTAGCTGTGGAAGGGCACGCCGCACATGGGGGCGCGCTCGGGCTGGCCGCAGTCCCGCCCGGTGAGGGTGAGTTCCAACTCCTTGGACGCGAGGATCGCGTCGTCGTAGAACATTTCGTAGAAGTCACCCAGCCGGAAAAACAGGATCTCATCCTTGTGCTGCTGTTTGATCTCAAAATACTGGGCCATCATGGGGGAAAGTTCCGCCATTGTTGCGCTTCACCTGCCTGTAATCTCTTAAAGGGGGCCGTATCCAAAAATGAAGGGCGGCGCGGCGGTAGTGTCTGCCGCCGCGCCGTTTGACATGGGTATGTGCGATCAGCCGCAGCCGCCGCAGGAGGCACAGCTGCCGCTGCAGCCGGCCGCGGGCGCTTCCACCAGCATCGGGTCGCCGCCGTTCATGGCGGTGTTGATGATGGCGTCAATGTGGCTGATAAGAGCCTCGGCGTCCGCCTTGGCCGCGTTGTAGGCCACCATGCCCTCGCTGGCCATGATCTTGCCGTAGAGGTCGTTGACCTTGGCGTTCAGGCTGGCGACTCGCTCGTCATCCCGCGCGTCCTTGGAAATTTCGTTGTTCAGATCCATGCGGGCCAGGTTGAACTCGCCGATCATGTCCTGCAGGGCTTCGTCTTCATCGTTGGCCTTGCGGGCGGCGGCCAGCGCCAGATAGCGCTCGTCGGTCTGCAGGGCAACAGCGGCTTTCTTGAAAAGGTCGATCGCGTCCATAGTAGTTCTCCTTTTAATTATAAAGTATTTTTGTTTTACACAAGTGTTCCTTTGAGGATGGTGCCTTTGCTGGAGGTGAAATGCACCCGGACGTACTGCCCGATGAGGGCCTCATCGCCCGGAAACTCCACCACCAGATTGTTGGTGAGGCGCCCGGCCAGGGTGCCGGGGGTGCGGCTGTGGCCCTCCGCCAGCACCCGCTGGGTATCCCCCACAAGGGCGGCTGTCTGGGCGTGGGCGATCTCCTCCTGCACCGCCAGAAGGCGCGCCATGCGCTCGGTTTTTTCCTTGTGGGTCACCGGGTCAGGCATCGAGGCGGCCTTGGTGCCGGTGCGCTTGGAATAGATGAAGGTGAACAGCTGCATATACTGCACCTTCCGGATGAGTTCCAGCGTGGCGGCAAAGTCCTCCTCCGTCTCGCCGGGAAACCCCACGATGATGTCACTGGAGAAGGTCACCCCGGGAATTTTTGCCTTGGCGTAGTCGATGAGTTCCAGATACTGCTGCACCGTGTAGTGCCGGTTCATCTCCTTCAGGATGCGGTCGCTGCCGCTCTGCACCGGAAGGTGCAGATGATTGCAGATGCGCTCCTCGGCGGCGATCACGTCAATGAGTTTGCGGCTGACGTCCTTGGGGTGGCTGGTCATGAAGCGCAGGTGATAGTCGCCCGGCACCTGGCAGAGCATCAAAAGCAGGTCGGCGAAGTCCACCCGGGGCTCCAGGCCTTTGCCGTAGCTGTTCACGTTCTGGCCCAGCAGGGTGATCTCCTTGTAGCCCGCCTGCACCAGCTGGCGGAATTCCGCCAGGATGTCCTCGGGGCGGCGGCTGCGCTCTCTGCCGCGCACATAGGGCACGATGCAGTAGGTGCAGAAGTTATCGCAGCCGTACATGATGGGCAGCCAGGCCCGGAAGTCGGAATCCCGGCGGATGGGCACCTCTTCCACGATGTCCGTTCGCTCCACCGGCATCTGCAAGAGACGCTTTTTGCCGCCGGCAAGCTTTTCGCACAGCAGCTGCGGCAGGGTGTCGATGGCGTTCACCCCGAACACCAGGTCCACAAAGGGATAGCTTTTGCGCAGCTTCTCCACCACGGTGGGCTGCTGGGCCATGCAGCCGCAGAGGCCGATGATCAGCCGGGGATTTTTCTCCTTCAGGCTCTTCAGCGCCCCCACGTTGCCGAACACCCGCTGTTCGGCGTGTTCCCGCACGGCGCAGGTGTTGAAAAGAATGAGGTCGGCCTGCTCCGGGGCGTCGCACAGGCCAAAGCCCACGTCCGCCAGCACGCCCTTGATCTTTTCGCCGTCGTTGACGTTCTGCTGGCAGCCGAAGGAGTGGATATAGGCCAAGGGCGGGGTGTCATAAAAGGAGGCGATGTGCTGTGCTGCCCCCTGGTTGTGTTCAAAATGCAGGATCTCCAATGCAGTTTTTTCCTCCGCTCGGGTGTTGCTTTTGTGAAACGGCACCCCTGCTTGTGGCAAACGCACCGATATTCTGATTTAGTATACTATATTTTGCGGTCTGGCACAAGAGCCAAATGCGCGCCTCACACCCGATCCCGCTCCAGGATGGGTTTGAGGTACCTGCCGGTGTAGGAAGCGGGATTTTCCGCCACCTGCTCGGGGGTGCCGGTGGCCACGATGGTGCCGCCCTCGCTGCCCCCTTCGGGGCCGAGATCGATGATATAGTCCGCCCGTTTGATGATGTCCAGGTTGTGCTCGATGATGACCACCGTGTTGCCGCCCTCCACCAGCCGGTCCAGCACGCCAATCAGCTTGTGGACGTCCGCCACATGCAGGCCGGTGCTGGGCTCGTCCAGCACATACACCGTGCGGCCGGTCTCCCGGCGGGCCAGTTCCAGCGCCAGCTTCACCCGCTGGGCCTCGCCGCCCGACAGGGTGGTGGCGCTCTGGCCCAGGGTGATATACCCCAGGCCCACATCCATCAGGGTCTGCAGCTTGCGGGCGATCTTGGGCACGTTGGCAAAGAAGACGCAGGCCTCCTCCACCGTCATGTTCAGCACGTCCGCGATGCTCTTGCCCTTGTACTTGACTTCCAGCGTCTCCCGGTTGTAGCGCGCGCCCTTGCACACCTCACAGGGCACAAAGATGTCCGGCAGAAAGTGCATCTCGATCTGGACGATGCCGTCGCCCTCGCAGGCTTCGCACCGGCCGCCCTTCACGTTGAAGCTGAACCGGCCGGGGCCGTAGCCCCGCATCTTGGCGTCCTGGGTCTGGGCGAAAACATTGCGGATGTCGGTGAACACGCCGGTGTAGGTGGCGGGGTTGGAGCGGGGGGTGCGTCCGATGGGGGCCTGGTCGATGCCGATGACCTTGTCCACGTTTTCCAGCCCCTCGATGGCCTTGAATTTGCCGGGGCGGCGCTTGGCGCCGTTCAGCTCCATGGCCAGCGCCTTATAGAACACCTCATTGATGAGGCTGGACTTGCCCGAGCCGGACACGCCGGTGACGCAGACCATCCGCCCCAGGGGGATGTCCACGTTGATGTTGCGCAGGTTGTTCTCCGCCGCGCCCACGATGCGCAGCTTTTTGCCGGTGCCCTTGCGCCGGGTGGCGGGCACCACGATCTTTTTGCGGCCGGAGAGATAATCGCCGGTGATGCTGCGGGGAGCGGCGCAGATGTCCTCCACCGTGCCGGCGGCCACGATCTCGCCGCCGTGGACCCCCGCGCCGGGGCCCACGTCCACGATGTAGTCCGCCTGGCGCATGGTGTCCTCGTCGTGTTCCACCACGATGAGGGTGTTGCCCAGATCCCGCAGCCGCTTGAGGGTGGCGATCAGCTTGTCGTTGTCCCGCTGGTGCAGGCCGATGCTGGGCTCGTCCAGCACATAGAGCACGCCGGTGAGGGCGCTGCCGATCTGGGTGGCAAGGCGGATGCGCTGGCTCTCGCCGCCGGACAGGCCCGACGCCCCACGGGAGAGGGTCAGATAGTCCAGGCCCACGCTCTGCAGAAAGCCCAGCCGCTCCCGCACTTCCTTCAGGATGCCGTCGCCGATGAGGTGCTCCTGGTGGGTAAGTTCCATGCCGTTCAGAAATTCCAGTTCCTGCCGCACGCTCATCTCGCAGAAATCGCTGATGTTCTTGCCCCCCACCGTCACCGCCAGGCTGGCGGGCTTGAGGCGCTTGCCGTGGCACTCGGGGCACTCCACCCCGTTCATCACGGTGGCGATCTCCTCCTTCATCCACTCGCTGCCGGTCTCCCGGAAACGGCGCTCCAGATTGTTCACGATGCCCTCAAAGTCGTTGAGGTACCGCCCGGAGCCGAACTCGTTCTCCCGGTGCATCTCGATGCGCTCGCCGCCGGTGCCGTAAAGCAGGGCGTTCAGCGCCTTGGCGCTCAGGTCCTTGATGGGGGTGTCCAGTGTAAAGCCATAGTGCTTTGCAAGGCCCTCATAGTACATCTCGCTCACCGAGCCCTCGGCGTAGTACCAGCCGCTTGCCTTGATGGCCCCCTGGCGGATGGAGAGTTCCTTGTTGGGGATGATGAGCTCCGGATCCACCCGCATGAAGGTGCCCAGACCCGTGCAGCGCTCGCAGGCGCCGAAGGGATTGTTGAAGCTGAACATCCGCGGCTCCAGTTCGTTCACCGACACGCCGTGCTCCGGGCAGGCGTAGCTTTGGCTGAACTGCATGGTCTCCCCGCCCGGCACGTCCACCGTGACCAGCCCGCCGGTGAGGGCGAGGGCGGTCTCCAGGCTGTCGGCCAGGCGGCTGTGGACGTTCTCGTTGATGACGAGGCGGTCCACCACGATCTCCACCGTGTGCTTTTTGTTCTTTTCCAGGGCGATCTCCTCGTCCAGGTCGTACATGTCCCCGTCGATGCGCACCCGGGCGTAGCCGCCCCGGCGAGCGGCGTCCAGCTCCTTCTGCTGGGTGCCCTTGCGCCCGCGCACCACCGGCGCCAGCACCTGAAAGCGGGTGCCGGCCGGCAGCGCCAGCACCGCGTCCACCATCTGATCCACCGTCTGCTGGCTGATGACCCGGCCGCACACCGGGCAGTGGGGAATGCCGATGCGGGCGTAGAGAAGGCGCAGGTAGTCGTAAATCTCCGTCACCGTGCCCACGGTGGACCGGGGGTTGCGGTTGGTGGTCTTCTGGTCGATGGAGATGGCGGGCGAAAGGCCCTGGATGTCGTCCACATCCGGCTTTTCCATCTGGCCCAGGAACATCCGGGCGTAGCTGGAAAGGCTCTCCATATAGCGGCGCTGGCCGTCGGCGTAGATGGTGTCGAAGGCAAGGCTGGATTTGCCCGACCCGGACAGGCCGGTCATGACGATCAGCTTGTCCCGCGGGATGGTCAGGTCCACGTTTTTCAGGTTGTGCTCCCGCGCACCCTTGATTACGATCTTGTCGTTGCTCACAGATATACTCTCCCTTGGTCGGTTTGCTCAGCGGCGGCCGCGGCGCTTTTTGGGCGCCTGAGGCTCCTCTGTTGGGTTCTCGCCCCGGCGCAGCCGGTCGATGCGGTCCCGCAAAAAGGCAGCGTGCTCGAATTCCAGAAGGCGCGCGGCCTCCTTCATCTCCCTCGTCAGCCGGGTGATGAGCTGCTCCCGCTCGGCCTTGCTCATGCGGTGGCCGGAAAGCTTTTCGTTCTCCTTGTGGTCGCTGATCTCGATGCCCTCACGGATGCTCTTGACGATGGTTTTGGGCACGATGCCGTGGGCCTCGTTGTAGGCCATCTGGATGGAGCGGCGGCGCTCGGTCTCGGTGATGGCCCGCTCCATGCTGGGGGTGACCTCGTCGGCGTACATGATGACCACGCCGTCGGCGTTGCGGGCCGCCCGGCCGATGGTCTGCACAAGGCTCGTTTCGCTGCGCAGAAAGCCCTCCTTGTCCGCATCCAGGATGGCCACCAGCGAAACCTCCGGCAGGTCCAGGCCCTCCCGCAGCAGGTTGATGCCCACGATCACGTCGATGGCGCCGGTGCGCAGGTCCTTGATGAGTTCCATGCGCTCGAAGGTGTCCACCTCGTGATGCATGTATTTTACCTTTACACCGTGCTCCGAGAGGAAGTCGGTCAGGTCTTCGGCCATTTTCTTGGTGAGGGTGGTCACCAGCACTCGCTCGTTTTGGGCGGTGCGCAGGTTAATCTCGCCCAGAAGGTCCTCGATCTGGCCCTCCACCGGTTTGACGATGATCTGCGGGTCAAGCAGGCCGGTGGGCCGGATGACCTGCTCGGCGATCTGGGTGCTGTGCTCCCGCTCGTATTCGCCGGGGGTGGCGCTGACAAAGACGATCTGGTTGAGCTTTTGCTCCACCTCCTCGAATTTGAGTGGGCGGTTGTCGAAGGCGGAAGGCAGGCGGAAGCCGTAGTCCACCAGGGTGCGCTTGCGGGCGTAGTCGCCGCCGTACATGGCCCGCAGCTGTGGCAGCATGACGTGGCTTTCGTCCACAAAGAGCAGGAAGTCCTTGGGGAAATAGTCCAGCAGCGTGGTGGGGGTGGAACCGGGGGCCCGGCCGCTGAGCACCGCGGAATAGTTCTCGATGCCCTTGCACATGCCTACTTCCTGGAGCATCTCCATGTCGTAGCGGGTGCGCTGGGCGATGCGCTGGGCCTCCAGCAGCTTGCCCTCCTCGGTGAACTTGCGCACCTGGGCGTCCATCTCCTCCTGGATGCGCACAAGGCCGGCGCGCATCTTCTCCGGCGAGACGATGTAGTGGCTGGCCGGGAAGATGGCCACATGTTTGACGACGTTTTTGCGCTCGCCGGTGAGGGGGTTCATCTCGCTGATGCGATCCACCTCGTCGCCGAAGAACTCCACCCGGATGGCGGTGTCGCTGGCGTAGGCCAGGTTGATCTCCACCGTGTCGCCCCGGACGCGGAACTTATTGCGCACAAAGTTGATGTCGTTGCGCTCGTACTGCAGCTTCACCAGACGGCGGCACAGCTCGTCCCGGTCCATCTGCATGCCCGGCCGCAGGCTGATGACCATGCTGCGGTAGTCGATGGGGTCGCCCAGGCTGTAGATGCAGGAAACGCTGGCCACGATGATGACGTCCCGCCGCTCGGAGAGGGCCGCCGTGGCGGAGTGGCGCAGCCGGTCGATCTCGTCGTTGATGGCGCTGTCCTTCTCGATGTAGGTGTCGGTGGAGGGGATATAGGCCTCCGGCTGATAATAATCGTAGTAGGACACGAAATACTCCACCGCGTTCTCGGGGAAAAACTCCCGGAACTCGGTGCACAGCTGGGCGGCCAGCGTCTTGTTGTGGGCCAGTACCAGGGTGGGCCGGTTCACCTTTGCGATGACGTTGGCCATGGTAAAGGTCTTGCCGCTGCCGGTCACGCCCAGCAGCGTCTGGGCCTTATCCCCCCGCAGGATACCCTCGGCCAGTTTTTCAATGGCCTGAGGCTGATCGCCGGTGGGCTGATAGCTGGAAACAAGTTTAAACTGATCCATGGTTCTCCTTTTTCTCTTCCTCCAGGGGTTTTTCCTTGCTGCCTGCCACCCCCTGCAGCAGGGAGGGTTCCACCGCGGGCATCCGCCCCGACTGCTGCAGCGAGATGTAATCCCCTTCCCGGTCCACGATGATGTGGTCCAGAAAACGAATGCCCAGGCTTGCCAGGGCGTTGGCCAGGTCCCGGGTGAACTGGATGTCGGCGGGGCTGGGCAGCGCCGCCCCCGCCGGATGGTTGTGAGCCAGTACCGCCTGGGTGGCGTGGCACTGCACCGCCAGCCGGGCGATCTGGGTGCGGGCCATGGCCGCCTCGTTCACAGTGCCCTCGGTGACCTTTTGCAGCTTGATGGGGCAGTTGCGGTCGTCCAGAAACAGGACGTAGACCTGTTCGGTCACCGCGCCGTAAAATTGGGGGATGAGGTAGTCCGCCACCTCCTCCAGGTCCTGAAAGGCCCGGGGCGCCCGGGCGCGGTTCTGGCTGTAATAGCGGTTGGCGGCGTGCATGGTGGTGAGCAGCCGGGCCACCGCCGGCCCCGCCCCCTCCACCGAGAGGATGTCGGCCTCGCTGGCCTCCAGCACCTGACACAGGCTGCCGAAACGGTCGATCAGCCGGTGGGCCAGCGGGTTCGTATCCCTGCGGGGGATGGCGAGGTACAGGATGTATTCCAGCACCTCGTGCTCTGCAAAGCCGGAAAAGCCGCCCTGCTGGGCAAACCGCCTGTACATCCGCTGGCGGTGATTCGTATGAAGCCCTTTTTCCTGCGGCAAGCTGTCCCCCTCCTTTCCCCATTGGCACTTTACGCATTATCCGATTTATTATATACTATTTGCAGGCATTTTTAAAGAGAGGGGCCAGGGGATTTGAAACAATTTACCGCCGGCGCAAATGAGGATGGGGCGCGGCTTTCCCGCTTTGTGGAGAGCGTCACCACCGGCCTGCCCGCCAGCCTGCTTTACAAGAGTTTTCGCAACAAGCGCATCAAGGTGAACGGCAAACGCCAGACGCCGGACTACCGGCTGCATCCGGGGGACGTGGTGGAACTTTACATCAACGACGAGTTTTTTGCCGCCGCTCCCCCAAAGCCTGCTCCTGCCCGGAAGCTGCCGGCTTTGAGGGTGGTGTACGAGGATGACGCCATCGCCGTGCTCTACAAACCCGCTCATCTGCTGTGCCACGGCGACCGCACCGGCGACGCCAGCCTGGTGGACGCCTTCATCGCTTATCTTGCCCAAAAAGGCGAGTTTGACCCGCGGGCGGAGGCGTCTTTCAAGCCGGCGCTCTGCAACCGGCTGGACCGGGGCACCGAGGGGCTGGTGGTGGGCGCCAAGACCTACGCCGCGCTGCGGGACATGAACGCCGTCATTCGAAACGACCTTGTGCGCAAGGAATACCTGACCATCACCTTCGGCGTGCCCGCCGCGGGCCGGCACACCGCGTACCTGCGCCACGACGAAAAGAACAACAAGGTGAAGGTGCAGGCCGGGCCCGGCGAGGGCTTCAAGCAGATCATCACCGATGTGGCGGTGGAGCGCACCGAAGGTCCCTTCGCCCTCTGCCGCATCGGCCTTGTGACCGGGCGCACCCATCAGATCCGGGCACATCTTGCCTTTCTGGGCGCGCCGGTGCTGGGGGACATCAAGTACGGCAACCGCAAGTGGAACGAAAAGACCGGCTTCAGGACCCAGGCCCTCTGCGCGGTGAGCCTCACCTTTGCCCAGCTGCCGCCGGAGAACACGCTGTGTACCCTGAGTGGCAAGACCATCCGGCTGGAACACCCGGCCATTCTGGACAAGTTCGACTCTTTGGCAAGAAAATGATCCGCTCTTCCCTTTTGCATAAAGCACGGCGGCCCGTCTCCCCTTTCGGGGAGCGGGCCGCCGTTTTTCACTGTTCAGAAGAAGCTGACCTGGCTGGTGTCCGGCAGGCTGCCGAGGGCGCCCACGTTTTTCAGGTTTTCCATCACCGCGCTGGACACGCCGCAGGCCTGCTGCAGTTCCTCCACCGAGAGGTATTCCTGCCCGTTGATGGTGGCCGCCTCCAGCGCCTGAGCCGCGGCCTCGCCCACGCCCTTCAGCGAGGCGAAAGGCAGGCGCACCTTGCCGTCCTCCACCATGTAGCGCACGGCGCGGCTCTTGCCCAGTTCGATGGGCAAAAATTCGCAGCCCCGGGCCAGCATCTCGTTCACCAGCTGCAGCGACACCTGGATGTCCTCGTCCTTGGCCTTCTTTTCCTCCCGCAGACGCTGCTCCACCTCTTTCAGATGCTGCTGGGCCACCTTCACCCCGCCCACGGCGGCCTCGTAGTCGATGTCGTCGCCGCGCACGGTGAAGTAGGTGGCATAGAACGCCTGGGGATGGTAGACCTTGAACCACATCAGCCGGATGGCCGCGATCAGATAGGCCACCGCGTGCGCTTTGGGGAACATGTACTTGATCTTGCGGCAGGAATCCATGTACCAGTCCGGCACGCCGCACTCCTTCATCTTTTCCTCCGCACCCGGCGGGAAGCCCCCCTTGGCCACCTTGCCCTTTCGGGTGAGCTCCATGATGTTGAAGGCCAGTTTCGGCTCCAGCCCCTTGTGCAGCAGGTAGGTCATGATGCTGTCGCGGCAGCCGATCACGTCGGAAATGGTGCAGATCTGATTTTTGATCAGGTCCTGGGCGTTGCCGTTCCACACGTCGGTGCCGTGGGACAGGCCCGAGATCTGGATCAGGTCGCTGAAGTTCTTGGGCTGGGCCTCGATGAGCATCTGGCGCACGAAGGGGGTGCCCAGTTCCGGGATGCCGAAGGTGCCGGTCTGGCTGCCGATCTGTTCCGGGCGCACCCCCAGCGCCTCGGTGCTCACCAGCAGGCTGATGACCTTGCGGTCGTTCATGGGCACCTGGTCCATGGGGATGCCGGTCATGTCCTCCAGATACTTGTACATGGTGGGCACATCGTGGCCCAGCTCGTCCAGCTTGAGCAGCGTATCATGGAGGTATTTGAATTCGAAGTGGGTGGTCAGCACACCCTTGTCCTTGTCATCGGCGGGGTGCTGGATGGGGCAGAAATCCTGGATCTCGTGCACGTCCGGCACCACCACCATACCGCCCGGGTGCTGGCCGGTGGTGCGCTTGACCCCGGTGCAGCCCACGGTGAGGCGGTTTTCCTCGGCGCGGTTCACCGTGCGGCCCCGCTCCTCCAGATACTTCTTCACATAGCCGTAGGCGGTCTTATCCTGCAGGCCGGACACGGTGCCCGCCTTGAACACATATTCCTTGCCGAACAGCTCCTCGGTGTAGCGGTGTACCTGGCTCTGGTACTCGCCGGAGAAGTTCAGGTCGATATCCGGCTCCTTGTCGCCGTCGAATCCCAGGAAGGTCTCGAAGGGGATGTCGTGGCCGTCCACGATGAGTTTGGCGCCGCAGCGGGGGCAGTTCTTGTCCGGCAGGTCAAAGCCGTCGGCCACGCTGCCGTCGGTGATGAACTCGCTGTACTGGCATTCCGGACACAGGTAGTGGGGCGGCAGGCTGTTCACCTCGGAAATGCCCGAGAAGTGGGCCACGGCGGAGGAACCGACCGAACCACGGCTGCCCACCTGGTAGCCCCCCGCGTTGGAGTAGGCCACCAGCTTGACGGCGATGACGTACAGCACAGCAAAGCCGTGGCCGCAGATGGAGTCCAGTTCCCGCTGCAGGCGGGACTGGACGATCTCCGGCAGCGGGTCGCCGTAGTGCTTTTTGGCGGTGGACCAGGTGGCGTCCCGCAGCTGCTGCTCCGCGCCCTCGATGGAGGGCGGGAAGGTGCCCTTGGGGATGGCCCGGATGCCGCCGTCGCACATATCGGCAATTTTGTTGGGGTTCTTCACCACGATCTCAAAGGCTTTGTCCTTGGGCAGGTAGTAGAACTGGTCCAGCATATCCTGGGTGGTGCGGTAGTAGAGGGGCGCCTGGTTGTCGGCGTCCTTGAAGCCGTTGCCCGCCTGCAGCACCGCCCGGTAGACCGAATCCTCCGGGTCCTGGAAATGCACGTCGCCGGTGGCCACCACCGGCTTGTGGAGCGCTTCGCCCAGTTTGATGACCGTGCGGTTGAAATCCTGTATCTTCTCGATGGAGTCCACCAGGTGCTCCCGCAGCATGTACTCGTTGTTGCCCAGGGGCTGCACCTCCAGGAAATCGTAGTACTCGGCGATGCGGCACAACTCCTCGAAGCTGCGGCCTTCCACGATAGCCCTGTAAAGCTCACCGGCCTCACAGGCAGAACCGATGATGAGCCCCTCCCGGTACTTGTCCAGCACGCTGCGGGGCACCCGCGGCTTTTTGAAGAAATACTTGGTATGGGCCTCGCTGACGATCTTGTAGAGGTTTTTCAGCCCCAGCTGGTTTCGCACCAGGATGATGAGGTGGTAATACTTCTTTTTGATGACCGCCGTATTGCCGCCGCCCAGGCCGGTGTTGATCTGCTCCACCGTCTTGACCCCCTTGAGGGCCAGGTCCTCCAGCATCTTGCAGAAGATCTTTGCCAGGGCCATGGCGTCATCCACCGCGCGGTGGTGGTTGAAGGGCTCGATCTCCAGATGGTCATTGATGGTGTCCAGCTTATAATTGCGCAGGCCGTGGTAGAGATTCTGGGCCAGAGGCAGCGTGTCGATGTAGGCATTTTCCAGCCGCAGGCCGGCGTGCTGCGCCGCCGCCCGCATAAAGCGCATGTCAAAGTTATGGGCGTTGTGGGCGATGAGCACCCGGTCGCCGGCGAACGCCATGAACTGCCGGATGGCCTCGTCCGGGCCCGGCGCGTCGGCCACCATGGCGTCGTTGATGCCGGTGAGTTCCACGATCTTGGGGGGGATGGGCTTGCCGGGGTTCACGAAGGTGCCGAAGGTTTTGGTGATCTCGCCGTTTTCCACCAGCACCGCGCCGATCTCGGCGAGGGCCTCGGTCTTGGGGTCCAGGCCGGTGGTCTCGGTGTCGTAGACCACAAAGCTGCCGGTGAGCGGCCCGGAGGCCTCGCCGTAGAGCACCGGCACCATATCGTCCACAAAATAGGCCTCGCAGCCGTAGATGAGTTTGAAATCCGGGTCGTTTTTGCGGATGGCCTCGGCGGCCAGCATCGCCTCGGGGAAGCCCTGGCAGACACCGTGGTCGGTGATGGCGATGGCGCGGTGGCCCATGCGATGCGCGGTGCGCACGATCTCGCCCGGGTCGCAGAAGCCGTCCATGCTGGAAAGCTTGGTGTGCAGGTGCAGCTCCACCCGCTTTTCGGGGGCAGTGTCCTCCCGCTTTTTGCGCTCCACCTGCAGCACGTCGTAGGGGTAGACCACATAGTCGTGCTCATATTTGTCATAGGCGCACTCGCCCTTGAGCACAAAGGTGGTGCCCTTCTTCACTTCCTCCCAGCGGGAGTAGTCCTCCCCGTCCCGGCTGCGCAGCTTCAGGCTGATGGAGCCGGTGTAGTCGGTGATGGACACGATGTAACTCTTCTGGAAGTTGCCCTTCACCTCCACGGCGAACACATCGCCCCAGATGGTGACCTTGCCGCTGTCGCTGCCCAGGTCCTTGAGGGGGGTGACGGCCCCGGGCTTGAAGGTCTTGCCGTGGAACACGCTCACCGGTTTGTCGGAAAGGTCCAGCCCGGGGATCTTGAAGTCGGGAGGCTGCTTTTTCTCCTCGAAACGGGGCGCGGGGGCCTTTTCCAGCACCCGTTTCTCCCACTCGTCGGCGGTGAGACTGCTGTTCTGCTCCAGCGTGACGGTGGGCAGCACACCGGTGCGCTGCTGCACCAGCTTTGCCAGCGTATCCGGGAAACCGATGCCCTCCAGGATGTTCCTTCCCACCGGCACCGTGATGGCAAGCTGCGCGCCCTGCAGCGCGAAGGCTGCGTGGTCCAGAAAGCCGTTTACCGGCAGGCCCTCATCCCGCAGTTCCTCGATCATCGCCCGCAGGCTCTCTTCGGTGATGGTCTCAAAGGGAAAGTAATTGCACACGGTCAGTTCCAGCCCCTCGAACTGCGGCGCCAGCGACGCGCAAAGCCGCCCGCACAGCTCATTCGGCAAGGGCGAGGCGCTGCGCAGGCTGATCTTCAGTTTTCGGCTGGTGCGCAGCAGTTCCACCTGCTCCACAAGCACCCCCGCAAAACAGCGGGCAAAGGTCTCGTCGGCGTTGAACTGCGGCCACAGCTGGCTCACCAGTGGCTTCAATGTGTTCTCCCTCTCCTTGTAACAAAGCGCAGCCCACGGACGGGGCCCGGCCCCGCCCGCAGGCTTGCGGCAGCAAAAGTTTACAGTTTATAGATCTCGTCCACCAGCTGCCCGACGATATCGCCCCGCAGCATGCGGATCTTTTCGCCGCGGATGAACAGAAGGGCCTCGTCCTTGCCGCCGGCAATGCCGATGTCCGCCTCCCGGGCCTCGCCGGGGCCGTTCACCACACAGCCCATCACCGCCACCTTGACGGGCTTTTTGTAGCCCTTGAGCCGGCGCTCCACCTCGTCGGCGATCTGCGCCACCGGGATGTTGGTGCGCCCGCAGGTGGGGCAGCTGATGATCTCCGGGCCGCCCACGGCGTGACCGGCGGCGCGCAGGATGTCAAAGCCTGCCTGGACCTCCTTCTCCGGTTCATCGGTGAGGGAGACCCGCAGTGTGTCGCCGATGCCCTCCAGCAGCAGCCCGCCGATGCCCATGCCGGACTTGATGAGCCCCATGCGGTAGGTGCCCGCCTCGGTGACGCCCACATGCAGCGGATAGTCGCACCGCTCGCTGAGCAGCCGGTAGGCCGCCATCATCCGGGGCACATTGCTGGACTTGATGGAGATGACGATGTTGTCAAAATCGAATTTCTCCAGCAAAGACACATGGTACATGGCGCTCTCCACCAGCGCCTCCGGCACCGGCGCGCCATATTTGGCCAGCACCTCTTTTTCCAGGCTGCCGGCATTCACCCCGATACGGATGGGAATGTTTTTCGCTTTACAGGCGGCAGCCACCTCTTTCACATGGTCGTCGCCGCCGATGTTGCCCGGGTTCAGGCGAATTTTGTCCACCCCGGCGTCCACACAGGCCAGCGCGATGCGATGGTTGAAGTGGATATCCGCCACCAGGGGGATGTCCACGGCGTTCTTGATGGCCTCGATCAGGCGCACGTCCTCCAGGGTGGGCACGCTCACCCGCACGATCTGGCAGCCGGCCTCGGCCACCCGCACCGCCTGGGCCACGTTGCCCGCCACGTCGGCGGCGGGCACGTTGAGCATGGTCTGCACCGCCACCGGGTTGTGGCCGCCGATGGCCAGATTGCCGATGTTCACTTCACGCTTTACTTTGCGCATATTTATTCCTCTTTTCTGATCAGAACAGACGGGTAATGTCGTTGAAGGTGGCGAAGATCATCACAGCGAACAGGAACAGCAGCCCCGCCATGTTCACCCAGATCTCAAACCGCTTGGGCAGCGGTCGGCGGAAGATGCCCTCGATGAACAGGAACACCAGCTTGCCGCCGTCCAGCGCCGGGAAGGGCAGCAGGTTGAAGATGCCCAGGTTCACCGTGAGCAGCGCCAGCAGGCTGAGCACCTCGGACAGGCCCATGCCCGCCGCCTGGTTGATGGCGCTGACGATGCCCACCGGGCCGGAGAGTTCGGTCACGCTCACCCGCTGGGTCACAAGATCCACCAGCGAGCGGAACACCAGCCGGGCATAGAAGAGGGTATAATCAAAGGCCTGCCCGATCACGTTCAGCGGCGTCTTCTCCAGCGCGTAGACCTTGAAGCCCATGTTCATGGTAACGGTGTCGCCGTTTTGCACCTGGTCAAAGTGAACGTCATCGATCTGCACCTTTTCGCCGTTCCGCCGCACGGTGAAGTCGGCGGTGAAGTCTTCACTGCGCTGTAACTCGTATATTATATCGTTGGTCACAAAGCAGCGGCGGCCGTTGATGGCCAGGATCTCATCCCCCACCTGCAGGCCGGAGGCCTCCACCGCGCTTCCTTCCTCCACCAGCGCCACGGTGCGGCTGGCCAGCGTGTCGGTGCCGGAAAAGACCAGCAGCAGCACCACAAAGCCTAGCACCAGGTTCATGATGGCGCCGGCGGCCACCACAATGATGCGCTTCCACACCTTTACCTTGGGGAAGGGCAGGCCGGTCTTTTCCTCCGGCGGAAGGTCAGGATCAGAGAACGCCGTGTCCTCCTCCAGTTCCTCGTCCTCCCCTTCCATGCTCACATAACCGCCCACCGGCAGCGCACGGATGCTGTATCGTGTGCCGTGCCGCACCCGGCTGAAGAGCGCCGGCCCCATACCGATGGAAAATTCGTTCACCTGGATGCCCGCCTTTTTGGCACAGACGAAATGCCCGAGTTCGTGGATCATCACCACCAGCCCGAAGATCAGCACCGAAACGACGGTCGTAATCAAAACTGACATATGCCCTTGTTTGCTCGCTTTCTTCTAAAATCGACAGCGTTCTCTCCTGTCAAGCCAAATGACTTTGCACAAAGGAGCGGGCCATCCGGTCACACTCGTACACGTCGGCGAGGATGTATCCGCCGCCGAAGGAGTCGCTGTCCACCACCGCCTCCACCAGGCGGCCGATGTCCAAAAAGCCGATCCTGTCTTCCAGGAACAGGCGCACCGCCTCCTCGTTGGCCCCGTTGGCGGCGCAGGGACCCAGGCCCCCCTTGGCAATGGCTTTCTTGCAGGCCGCAAGGCACCGGAAGGTCTCCTCGTCGGCCACGTCGAAGGTGATGGCCTTGAGGGTGGTGAAATCCAGTTCCGGCGCGCAGCCCGGGGCTCGCTCGGGCCAGGTGAGTGCGTACTGGATGGGGATGCGCATATCCGGCACCCCCAGCTGCGCCAGAATGGAATTGTCGGAAAACTGCACCATGGAATGAATGATGCTCTGGCGCTGCACCACCACCTGCACCTTCTCCGGCGGCAGGCCGAACAGCCACACCGCCTCGATCAGTTCCAGCCCCTTGTTCATCAGGGTGGCCGAGTCGATGGTGATCTTGGCGCCCATGTTCCAGTTGGGATGTTTGAGGGCGTCCGCCTTGGTCTTGCCGGCCAATTCCTCCTTCTTCATCCCGAAGAAGGGCCCGCCGGAGGCGGTGAGCAGGATCTTGGTGAGGGCCTTGGCGGAGTGGGCGTCCTGCAGGCACTGGAAGATGGCGGAGTGTTCGCTGTCCACCGGCAGCAATTTTGCGCCGTGATCCTTCGCCGCTTTTGTGACCAGATAGCCGCCGGTGACCAGGCTCTCCTTGTTGGCCAGGGCCACGTCGCAGCCGCTCTCCAGCGCGGCCAGGGTGGCGCCCAGGCCCGCGATGCCCACCACGGCGTTGAGGACCACGTCCGCCTCGCCCATGCCGGCCAGGGTCACGATGCCCTCGGCGCCCTCCAGCACCCGGGGCGCGCCCGGCTGGTCCGCCAGCGCATCCCGCAGCTTGCGGCAGGCCGCGGGATCCGCCACCGCCACATAGCGGGGATGAAACTCCCCGATCTGCTCCAGCAGCCGGTCCACATTGGAGTGGGCGGCCAGCGCCCGGATGGTGTATCCCTGGCTGCGGGCCACATCCAGGCTCTGCGTGCCGATGGAGCCGGTGGAGCCCAGCAGGGTGATGCTTTTTGCCATAACGCGTTCCTCCGTCGAATTTACATCATGGTGCGGGACCAGACGGCCAGCGACAGCAGCGGCGTGATGAACAGCACGCTGTCGAACCGGTCCATGATGCCGCCGTGGCCCGGGAAGATGGTGCCGTAGTCCTTGATGCCCAGCTGGCGCTTGATGGCCGAGGCGAACAGATCGCCCAGAATGCCCAGCACCGAACACCCCATGCCCAGCACGAACACGGTGATGTAACCGAACATGCTGCCCGCCGTGTGGCCGGTGACGGCGCGGGCGACGAGGGTGCACAGCACCCCCACCACACCGGAGCCGATGATGCCGCCGATGGCGCCCTCCACGGTTTTGTTGGGGCTCACCAGCGGCGCCAGCTTGTGCTTGCCCAGCTTGCGCCCGGTGAAGTAGGCGAAGGTGTCGCCGCCCCAGGCGAAGGCCAGCGCCATCAGGATCAGATACACCGCCTCATACCCGTACACATCCACCGGCAACCGCGCCTTGATGAACACCAGCGCGTAAAAGGCAGACCAGACCACCGCGCCCACGGCGCACACCCCGCTGAGACGGGCGACATTCAGGTTCTGGTTAAACCATATGAGGCAGATCGCCAGATACAGTACAAAAACAAAGCTGACGGGAGCGATCAACAGTTTTTCCGGCGCGGCAGCGGACAGGATCAGCAGCACGGTGTACACCGCAAAGCCGCCGAAGATCCACGGCCCGCGCTTGCCCAGGTCAAAGGCCTTGTAGATTTCATGCACGGCGATCAGGCAGATCAGCGCCACGACGATCTCAAAAACCGGCGTATTGAACAAGCACAGCACGATCGCCAGCAGGATCAAGCCGAAAATCGATGTGATGATCCTCGTTTTCATGCAAGTGTCTCCCCTTTTCGGCCCCGCTCAGATGCCGCCGAAGCGGCGGTTACGGTGGCAGAATTCCAGAATTGCGGCGTCCAGATCCGACCGGGTGAAATCCGGCCAGAGAACGTCCATCTCCACCAGTTCGGCATAGGCGGCCTGCCACAGCATAAAATTGGACAGCCGCTTTTCCCCGCTGGGCCGGAGGATGAAATCCGGATCCTTCTGGCCGCGGGTGTACATGTGGTCGCTCATCATCGCCTCGGTGATGTCCTGAGGCTCCAGCTTTCCCTCTTTCACAAGCTGCGCCAGCTGCTGCGCCGCCCGCACGATCTCGGGCCGGCCGCCGTAGTTCACCGCGATGTTCAGCGTCATGCCGGTGTTGCCGGCGGTCTTTTCCTCGATCTCGTTCATCAGTTTCTGGTGCTTGGGTTCCAGCACCGAGCGCTCGCCCAGGAACACCACCCGGTTGTTCTCCTTCTGGTAATCGAAGGCCTTGATGAGGTATTCACCGAACAGCTTCATGATGGCGCTCACCTCGTCCTGCGGGCGGCGCCAGTTCTCGGTGGAGAACGCGTAAAAGGTGACGGAAGCCACCTCCAGCTGGTTGCAGTAGCGGGTGATGTCCTGAAAGACCTCCGCGCCCTTTTTGTGGCCCGCGGTGCGGGGCAGACCCCTCCGCTTGGCCCAGCGGCCGTTGCCATCCATGATGATGCCGATGCTCAGGCCCTTGGCCAGTTCCTGAATGGACTGCTGCATACGAAATGTTCCTTTCACAAATAAAGGGCCGCGCTTCGCATCCAACGCTGCGCGGCTCGGCCCTTGTGGTCACGCCGAGATCAAATCTCCATGATCTCCTTGTTTTTCTCTTCGCAGGCTTTATCGATCAGCTTCACGAACTTGTCGGTGATCTTCTGCATCTCTTCCTCGAGATGCTTCTGATCGTCCTCGGTGATCTCGCTGTTCTTCTTCTGCGCTTTCAGCTTATCCATCGCCTCACGCCGCACATTTCGCACGGCGACCTTGGTCTCCTCGCCCAGCTTCTGCACGTCCTTGGTCAGCTGGCGGCGGCGCTCCTCGGTGGGCGCGGGGAACACCAGGCGGATCACACGGCCGTCATCGGTGGGATTGATGCCGATGTCGCTCACCAGCAAGGCATGCTCGATGGCGTGAATCAGCGAGGGATCCCAGGGAGTGATGGTGAGGATGCGGGCCTCCGCCACCGCCACCGCGGCCATCTGGTTGATGGGGGTGGGGCTGCCGTAATAGTCCACCGTAACGCGGTCCAGAATGGCCGGGTTGGCGCGGCCGGCGCGGATGGCCACCAGTTCCTTGTCCAGATGGTGCAGCGCGCTGTCCATTTTTTCCTCGTAGGGTTTTGTAAATTCGCTCATATCCAAAGCTCCTTTTTTGTTTTCCAGCCGTCAGGCTCAGGGTACGTTTTTTACGATCTTGCGGGGAATGGTTGCAACGGATCAGGCTTCCTGCACCAGCGTGCCGATCTCCTCGCCCCGCACCGCGCGGGCGATGTTGGCGGGGTCGGCCAGATCGAACACCAGGATGGGCAGGCCGTTCTCGCGGCAGAGGGTGGCGGCGGTGCCGTCCATCACGGCAAGCTTCTTTTCCAGCACCTCACTGAATGTAAGGGTGGAATACTTCACAGCGTCCAGGTGCTTTTTGGGATCCTTGTCATACACACCGTCCACCATGGTGGCCTTGAACATGACGTCGCAGCCGGTCTCGATAGCGCGCAGGGCGCTGGCGGTATCGGTGGAGAAGAAGGGACAGCCGGTGCCGCCGCCGAAGAGGACGACCTTGCCCTCCTCCATGGCCGCCACCGCCTCGTCCCGGGTGAACACCTGCGCGATCTGGGGCATTACGATGGAGGTCTGCACCACCGCGGGCACCTCCGCCTGGCGCAGCGCGTCGGCCAGGGCCAGGCAGTTCATCACCGTGGCCAGCATGCCGATCTTGTCCGCGCAGGTGCGCTCCATCGCGCCGCTGGACCGGCCGCGCCAAAAGTTTCCGCCGCCCACCACGATGCCGATCTGTACGCCAAGTTCATGGGCCTGTTTGATGCCGCCGCAGATGGCGCGCATGGTCTCGTCGTCAAAGCCCGCGCCTCTGGCGCCGGCGAGGGCCTCGCCGCTCACCTTGAGCAGGATGCGTTTGTATCTGGTTGCCACGTTCAAAACACCGCCTGTATCCGTACAGTTCGGACACCCGATCTGTATCTATTATATTGCTTATATTTTACAATAAAACCCCATTCTTGTAAACAATTAAAAAACGGGCCGCCCATGCCGGCAGTCAAAAAGCAAGGCGGTCTCCCCCTGCCCGGGGAGGCCGCCTTGCGGAGATTCTTTGTTCGGGTCCGCCCTCAGAGCAGCAGGCCGCTTTGGGCGTTGCGCAGCCGGTTTGCCTGCTGGGCGCGCAATGCAAGGCTGCGCGAGGTGCTGCGCAGCGCCGTGTGCCCCGCCGTTTGCAGCGGGGTGGCGGGAATATCCAGCCGGACGCAGGTTCCGGACGGATCGCTTTCCAGTTGGAATTTCCACCCCATTACCAGCGAGTACTCCCGCGCGAGATACAGCCCAAGCCCCAGCCCGTGCCGCTCCCCGCTGCGTGAAGGGTCATCGGAAAACGGCTCGAACAAACGGGCCATCCGCTCCGGTGTGATGCCGGGCCCCTTATCCTTTACCGTAAGGCACAGCCCCTCGCCCTCCGGATGAAGGCTCACCTGCACAGGCCCTTCGGTGTAGCGCAACGCGTTCATCAGCAGGTTGAGAAGCACCTTGTCCGCCCAGGCCTGGTCCGCCAGCACGAACTTCCCCGCGGGGCAGCCGCACGCCCAGGCGACCCGTTCGCCTCCCGGTGTCGTTTCGTTGACCAATTCGATCATCTGGGCCCACTGCCACGCCGGTTCCACCGGCTGAAGCCGGGGCGTGAGCCGCCCCTGGCCGCAGCTGGTGAGATCGGCCAGATTTTCGGCGATGTAACTCAGATACCGCACACAGACGTCCATGTCCGCGAGGGCGGGCCCGATGAACCGGGCGTAGCCCTCCGGCAGGGCGTCGCGGGTTTGCAGTTCCACCGTCTCGCGGGCCAGCATGATCCCCTGGGCGACCTGCTGGATCTCACCGGCAAGGCCGCCGCACAAAAGATTTTTTCGCTGTTCTTCCCGTAGCAGAAGCTCCGGTTCATGGCTTGACGGCATACTCATCATCCCGGCTTTCCGATCTTTCCCGCAAAAATGCGCTCACCAGGGTGGCCACCAGTTGTTTTGAACTGGGCGCTTCACTGAACACACCCAGCCGGGTCAACGTTTTGCCCATCCGCCGCAGACCGCTCTCCACTCCCTGCGGGCTGACGCCGTAGATACGCCCGAGTTCGATGTACAGGGATTTCAGCGGCAGGGGCGAATTGGCGTTCACCCCCAGCTGCACAGCGCTGGCAATGTACCAGAAGCTGATGTGTTCCAGAGGCAGCCCAAGCTTGCGGAGATAGTCCACAATGTCGGGATGTACCCCTGCCATACGGGCCGGAACAGCCGGTGAATACAGATGCTGGATGCTTTCCAGCAGCATTTGTGCGGTGTATGGTTTTATCATATAATAATCCGCGCCGTTTGACAATATCTGCGCCCTCAGTTCCGGCGGCGGGTAGGTCTCGGTACAGGTCAGGATGAGCCGGTTTTCCGTATGCGTCCCCGCCTGTTCGGTATACCGTTTCAGAAAGGAAAAGAGATCCATATCCGGCACAAAGCAATCCGCGACCACCACCGTTGGCGAGAGCTCCATGCTGATGTACCGCAGCAATGCTGTCGCGCGCTGAAAGCACACGCAGGTCTGGTCCAACTGTTCCAGCCCCGCCGCAAGCCGGCGCTGAAGCACGGCAGAAGATTCCAGGATAAGAATTTTCTCCCATTTGCGTGTCGGTCCGCCCAACGCAAGTCACACCTTTCCTTTTTGCCTCAGACCTGCGCCAGCAGATCGTCCAGAACATCCCGCCAATGTTCCGCCGGCACAGCGTTCTCATAGAGATACTCCAGGATCCAGCGCGCTTTCTGTCTGCACAGTCCCGTTACGGCCCGGGTCTCGTGGCTGCGCTGCTTTGCCGAATCCACCAGGATCTCATACGTTGCCGTCCGCCCGGGCGAGAATAGCAGTGAATATCGGATCCGATGGGCGTTCTGCAGCCGACCAAGCTGTGAGAATACTCTGTCTCTTTGGTATCGCTTGACGATCTTCACTGTGTCTCCGGTCCCTTCTGTATATTTATCAATACAATGGTATCGAATTACGGCGAGAAATGCAATGATAAAAATCCGTCGTTTTCCGTCGCGCCCCGCGCGGGGCCGATGTCGGCGCCCGGAGCCATAACGGCCCCAAGACGGGCCATCATCTCCCACGTCCGCAATGGGGAAAAGGAAAAAGGGCCGCGGCCCGTGGTTTTTCCACAGCGCGCGGCCCTTTGACGGGGCATGTGCAGTTCGAGGTCCAGGCCCGGTCACTCTGAAACGGCGGATTCTGACGCGTCGGCCGCCTCCCCTTCGCCGGAAGCCACGGAAGCGCTCTCCTGCTCACCCGAAGCGGCGGAGGCGCTCTCCTGCGCTTCGGAGACGGACGCGGTACTGTCCGTTTCCGTGTTTTCCGCCGCGCTGCCGGACGTGCTTTCGTCGGACGAAGCCGCGGCGGGGAGCAGGATGATCTGGTGCGTTCCGTTCTCGTCATAGGTGGAGACGATAAACGCGCCGGTGGTCACATCCTCCCGGGCAGCGGCACTGAGCATTCCGGACTCCGCCTTCAGGTACTCGGTGGCGTCGGTGGTGTCCACGCTCACGGTCTCCTGGGTGGCGGTCAGGCCGGACACATCCAGAGCGGCATAATCCGTCGCCTCCTCACCACCGGTGTACCGGGTCATGCTGATGTAATCAGACCCGACATAGCTCACCATGCCCATCACGGTCTCCTGGCTCGCCTCATGGGCGGCACTGCCGGAACCGCTGGCGGAGGCGGTGGAACCGCTCGCCGGCGCAGTGCTCTCGGCACCGCCGGAACAGGCGGTCAAGACGGCGACGCTCGCCAGAGCGGCTGCAAGGCACAGGGCGATCTGTTTTGTGGTATGTTTCATGGTTTTTCCCTCCATTCATTCGTCCATCATGTATGTTCGGAATTTCTTCCGACGGGAACATCCTACCCCCGCCGGCTAAACCGGCGCTAAAGCCGGCTGTGGCGGTTTTGTGGAAATTGTAAAGATTTTTGCGGTCCGCCTTGCTCCAAACTTGTCTCAAGCGCAGTTCGCCTGATGAACTGCGCTTGAGTGTTCCTATATAAACCACTGTGCCGCTATTGCCAAAGCGCCGGGCCGTCGGCTCATCCGGGGCGTCTGCCCCGGCATCGGCCCGCCGCATAGCCGCAGATACTGTGCCTGCGCCAGTGGGGATTTCTGCCGGCAGACGGCCGGCCACGGAAAATCCCGTGCTGAGGAGTGATTTATCCTGTGAGACAAGGATACCAAAGCGGTCTAAAGCACCGCTAAAGGAGGTTGTGAACAGTCGGTAAAGTTCCTGTGAAAGCCCTGTGGCAAGTGCTCTGCCGCCCTTGACGCGCCCGGGCGGAATGTTACAATGAAAAATAACGGCGCCTGCTTTAGGCTGCCTTTAGGGGCAGGTGGTATCCTGTCGATGGAAAAGATCAGGGAGGTGCGGCGATGCGCTTGCTGGTAGCGGAGGACGATCCCCGCCTTTTGAAGACACTGACCCATATTTTTGAGAGCAACAAATTCAGTGTGGACGGCGTTTCCAACGGGGAGGACGCGCTGGCCCACGGGCAGACGGTGGAGTACGACGGCATGGTCCTGGACATCATGATGCCCGGGCTGGACGGCGTGAGCGTGCTCAAAGCCCTGCGCGCGGCGGGCATCACCACGCCCGCGCTGTTTCTCACCGCGCGCTCGGAGGTATCGCAGCGGGTGGAGGGGCTGGACGCCGGGGCGGACGACTACCTGCCCAAGCCCTTCTCCACCGCGGAGCTCCTGGCCCGGGTGCGGGCCATGCTGCGCCGCAAAGACAATTACCTGCCCGATCTTTTGTGTCTGGGGCCGGTCACGCTGAACCGTTCCACCTATCAGCTGAGCTGCGGCGGCCGGGAGCAGTCCCTCAGCGGGAAGGAGTTCCAGCTGCTTGAGATGCTGATGCAGACGCCCGGCACCATCATCGCCACCGAGCGCTTCATCACCCATCTCTGGGGCTGGGACACCAATGTGGACACCAGCGTGATCTGGGTGCACATCTCCAACTTTCGCAAAAAGATCAACGCCCTGAACGCGCCGCTGGAGATTCGCTTTGTGCGGGGCGCGGGGTATCTGCTGGAGGTGCGGGCATGATCGCGAGTCTGCGCAAGAAGTTCATCCTCACCAGCGCCGTCTCCATCTGTGTGGTGTTCACCGGCATCTTCTTGCTGCTGGTCTACTTCAGCAACCGCCAGTTGGACCGCACGATGGACACCCTTACCGACGCCATCTCCTTCAACGACGGCGTTTTCCCGGACTTTGAGCCGGGCGATCCAGACAAGCCCTCACGCCCCTTCCCGTTTGACGACATCATCACCGAGGAGACCCGGTTCAGCACCCGCTTTTTCACCGTCTGGATGGATGCCCAGGGCCGGATCACCCGGGTCAACATCAACTCCGTCTCCTCCATCTCGGAGGAGCAGGTGGAGGACTACGCCGCCGCCGCTCTGGCGGAACAGACCCCGCGGGGCTGGGTGTCGGACTACCGTTATCGCGTTGTTGAGACTGACAGCGGCTCCACCCTTGTGTTCGTGAACGGCAGCATGAACCGCAGCATGTCCGGCCGGCTGCTCCTCACCGCCTTTCTGGTGCTGCTGGGCAGCGCCTGCCTCATCCTGGCGCTCACCGTCGTCATCTCCAAGCGGGCGGTGCGGCCGGTGGCGGAAAGCTATGAAAAGCAAAAGCAGTTCATCACCGACGCGAACCATGAACTCAAGACCCCGCTGACCCTCATCCTCTCCAATCTGGACATCGTGGAGTCGGAGATGGGCAAAAACGAGTGGCTGGACGATATCCGCAGCGAGAGCGAGCGCATGGGGCTGCTCATCAACCAGATGGTGACCCTGTGCCGCATGGACGAGAGCGACGCGCCCCTGGCGCTGGCGGACGTGGACCTCAGCGCGGTGGCGGGCGACGCCGTCTCGGAGTTTGAGTCTCTCGCCGCCGACCGGAGCAAAGTGCTTGCCGCCGGGATCGCGCCGGGCATTCACTGCCGCGGCGACGAGGCCCTTCTGCGCCGCCTGACGGCCATTTTGCTGGACAACGCGGTGAAATATTGCGACGCCGGGGGCGAGATACGGGTGGAACTGCGCTGCCGCCATCACCCCGTGCTCACGGTGGAAAACAGCTATGCCGCGGTGGACGAACTGGAACTGGAGCGCCTGTTCGACCGCTTCTACCGAGCCGACAAGGCGCGCACCTTTACGGGAAGTTTCGGCATTGGGCTGTCCATCGCCCAGTCCATCGCAAAAAAGCACCGCGGGACCCTCACCGCTTATAAAAAGGAGGGTGTCTTCGGGTTTCGGGCGGAGCTGAAAGAGCGCTGACCCGCCGGGGAATATTCGGATCATGCACCTTGCGAGGGGAGGCCGCGCTGCGGCCTCCCCTCCTTTTTTCGGAAAATCCTCACCGATTTCTTTAGCGCCGCTTTAGGATGGGGCACTATACTTGTCACGGCAAACGGCGGCGCACAGCCGCTAAAACGCAGAGCAAGGAGGTCACTCCATGATAAAAGTTGAGCATCTGACAAAGTACTACGGCGACTTTCTGGCGGTGGACGATCTCTCCTTCGAGATCGACGAGGGCCATGTGTACGGCTTCCTCGGGCCCAACGGCGCGGGAAAGACCACCACAATGAACATTATGACCGGGTGCTTGTCCCCCAGCAGCGGGCACGTTTCCATCGGCGGATTTGAGATCTTCGAGGACGCGGACAAGGCCAAGCGCCTGATCGGCTATCTGCCCGAGCAGCCGCCTCTCTACATGAGCGAGACGCCGGAGGAATACCTGCGCTTTGTGGGCGAGGCCAAGGGGCTGCGGGGTGAGGAACTGGCGCAGCAGATGGAGAGTGTGATGCGGCAGGTGCGCATCGAGGGAGTGAAAGGCCGGCGCATCTCGGCGCTTTCCAAGGGCTACAAACAGCGCGTGGGCATCGCCCAGGCGCTGCTGGGCAATCCGAAGGTCATCATCTTGGACGAACCCACCGTGGGCCTGGACCCTTTGCAGATCATCGAGATCCGCGATCTGATCCGCCAGCTGGGGCAGACGCACACGGTCATCCTCAGTTCCCATATCCTCTCGGAGGTACAGGCCATCTGCGAGAAGATCCTCATCATCGCCCACGGCCGGCTGGTGGCCTTCGACACGCCCGACCGGCTGGAGCGCAGCCTGCTGGGCACCAGCGAGATCGCCTTTACCACCGACGCCCGCACCGACCAGGTGCGCAGCATTTTGGCCGGTGTGCCCAACGTCTTCGACGTGAAGATCTCGCAGCCGGAGGACGGGCTGGTGCGCGCGCAGATGCAGACCAACGCCAAAAACATCTACGACACCTCCCGGGAACTGTTCTTCGCCTTTGCAAAGCGGGAGCTGCCCCTTCTTGAACTGAACCTGAAGAAGGCCAGCCTGGAGGACATCTTCATCGAACTGACCGAGGGCGCCCCCGCCCCGGAGCCGGCCGAAGCCGGCCAACCTTCCGCAGAAAGCGAGGCGAACGACCAATGACCGCCGTATTGAAACATGAACTGAGGAACTATTTTCACTCCTTCACCGCCTATGTGTTCGGCGCGTTCCTGCTGGCCATCGTGGGGTTCGGTTCCATGCTCTACAACCTGCAAGCCGCGGTGAGCAATTTCGAGTATGTGCTCAGCTTCGGCAACATCGTGTTCGTGGTGATCGTGCCCATCCTGACCATGCGGGTGATCGCCGAGGAGCGCCGGCAGAAGACCGACCAGCTGCTCTATTCCCTGCCCATCACCACCACCCAGGTGGTTCTGGGCAAGTATGCGGCCCTGCTCACCGTCTACCTCATCCCCCTGGCCATCATCTGCCTCTACCCGCTGATCTTTGCCCAGTTCGGCGACGTGTATCTTCCCACCAGCTACGGGTCGCTGCTGGCCATCTTCATCATGGGCGCGGCCCTCATCGCCATCGGCATCTTCATCTCCTCGCTGACCGACAACCAGGGCCTCGCGGCGGGCATCAGCATCGCCGTGATCCTGTTCAATTATTACAGCGTCAGCCTCTCGGAGTATGTCTCCAGCACCGCCTTCGGCTCGGTGCTCGCCCTGGTGGTGCTCATCCTGGCCCTGGGTGCGGTTGTGCGGCACCTGACCCAAAATGAAACGTTCGCCGTGGGAGTGTGCATCGTGCTGTTCGCGCTGGTGGCGGTGGTTTACTTCACCGACTACACGATGTTCGAGGGCCTTCTGCCCAACATCATGAAACAGCTCTCGCTGTTTGACCGGTTCACCACCTTTGTCAGCGGCGTGTTCGATCTGACGGCCGTTGTCTACTATCTGTCTGTGGCTGCCTTCTTCCTGTTTCTGACGGTGCAGTCCCTTGAAAAAAGGAGGTACAACTGATGAAACGCTGGAATCTCTTTTCCGCCGGGAAGGACCGGGCCGGCCGCGCGGCCAGCCGCCTTGCCTTTCAGGGCGGCAGCTACTCCCTTGCCGTGGCGGCGATCCTGCTGGCCATCCTGATCGCGGTGAATGTGCTGGTCAGCGCGCTGCCCGCCTCCATGACCCGGTACGACATCAGCGCCTCCAAACTCTACTCCATCACCAGCAACACCAAGGTGGTGGTGAACGCCCTGCAGGAGGATGTGACGATCTACTGGATCGTCCAGTCCGGCGCGGAGGACGATGTGATCGAGACGCTGCTGAGCAAATACGACAGCCTCTCCGACCACATCTCCGTGGTAAAGAAGAACCCGGACGTCTACCCCACCTTTGCCGAGCAGTACACCGATGAGACGGTGCAGAACAACAGCCTGGTGGTGGAGTGCGGCGACCGCAGCCGTTACATCGCCTACGACGACATCTATGTGCAGGAGACGGATATCTACTCCTACTCCTACAGCACCTCCTTTGACGGCGAGGGAGCCATCACCTCCGCCATCGACTATGTGGTCACCGACGAACTGCCCCAGCTGTATCTGCTGGAGGGCCACGGCGAACAGGACCTGCCCGCCACCTTCAGCGACCAGATTGAAAAGGAGAACATCGAGCAGAACACCCTGTCGCTACTGACGGTGGACGCCGTCCCCGAGGACGCCGACTGCGTGATGATCTATGAGCCCTCCTCCGACATCTCCGAGGAGGAAAAGGCGATGCTGGCCGACTACACGGAAAACGGCGGCAAGCTGCTGGTCATCGCCGGGCCTGTGCAGGACGGCGAACTGACCAATCTGAACAGCCTGCTGGCGGACTACGGCGTGGAGACCTGCGACGGCGTCGTGGTGGAGGGCGACCGGGCGTACTACACCGCTCAGCCCTATGTGCTGCTGCCGCAGATGAACAGCAGCGCCATCACCGATCCGCTGATCGAAGAGCACTACTATCCCAACATGCCCATCTCCCAGGGCCTGCTGGTCACCGAGAGCGCCGGCGACAACGTTACCGAACTGCTCACCACCTCCGACGCCGCCTTCAGCAAGATCGCCGGCTATGACCTGACTACCTACGAAAAGGAGGACGGCGACATCGACGGGCCCTTTGCCCTGGCGGTGTCCATCACCTGCGGCACCGACGGCCAGATCATCTGGTTCTCCTCCGCGGCGTTCCTGGACGATATGTACAACGCGCTGTCCTCCGGCTCCAACTCCGACCTTGCCATGAATGCCCTCTCGTCGCTCATCGGCGAGACCGAGGCCATGGCCATCCGCAGCAAATCGCTGAACTACAACTATCTGTCCATCAGCGGCTCCACCGCCTCGCTGCTGAAGATCCTGATGATCGGCGTGTTCCCCATCGGATACCTGGGGGTGGGCGTGTATGTTATCTTGAAGAGGAGGAAGAAGCAGAATGAAGCGGGCTAAACGGCTGTATATCCTGTTCGGCGTGCTGGTGGCCGTGTGCATCGCCACCGTCTGCGTGTTGCACTACTCCGATCTGCATGTTGCGCTATCTGCTCATCCTGGCACGGAAAATGATGATGCAAAAAGGTTTCAGCAGGCTGCCTACTTGTTTACTCATTGTGAATCAGATGAAAACGATCGCACCGTATTTGTGCCGAACAGGTTTAACGTTTCCTTTGTTTTGCTGGACGGGGAAGTGATGCAGGTCTATGCTGTAAAGTCTTTGTACGATTACCTTGCGCTCGATTTTTACCACACATTCTTCTGGGCCGACAGCGTGAAAAAAGTTTGTATTTGTCCAACTTGCAGAACAGCTTTCCGGGCTGGATACAAAAACAAAGTCTATTGCAGCAAAAAATGTAAAGACGATGACATTGAAAAAAGCAACAGCAAAAGTTCGTACTATCGCAAATACCGCTATTTAAGGCAATACCATAACCGAAAGCTGAATAATCTGCGTTCCATGAAAACTGATTCTGATGCCGAGGTACAGAGGATGCAGAAAGCATATGACGCTTGGGTCGAATGGGCTCGACAAGAATTTGAAACTGCAACAAAAAAATATGAAGCACAAAAAAACGCTAAATTGGATGAGCTTTCAGGTCGAGGAGTCAATCCATATCGCATAAATTGGGAGATCGAATGCGAGTCAGTCGAGAACTTTGGCGAACGCTTGAAAAGCAAGTGGAAGCAATTGTTGGAGGAGACAAAATGAAAAAGGCTGTGATATATGCCCGGTATTCCAGTAGCCGGCAGAGGGAAGAAAGCATTGAACGGCAAATTGAAATTTGCATGGACTATGCAGTCCATAATGACATGATGATTGTAGGAAGCTATATTGATCGGAAAAAGACCGGGAAAAGCGACGCCAGACCCGATTTTCAAAAAATGATTTATGATAGTTCCCGTCATCAGTTCGACGTGGTTCTTGTTTGGCGCTATGATCGATTCGCCCGCAACATGGATGACCATGCTGCCTCTTGAAGAAGAACAACGCGGTTTTGATTTCAGCCACAGAACAAATTCCAAAGGGTGCGCACTCCTCTATTATTAAAGGAGTCCTGCTTGGCAGCAATGAAGCCTACTCTGTAGAGCTGGCTGAAAAGGTTATGGACGGAATGTACAAATCTGCTCTCAAAGGTCAGATTTCAGGAGGACAGCGACCGCTTGGATATAAAGTAATTGATAAGCACTTGGTCGTAGATGAAGGAGAAGCGCCTATTGTACGACTGATCTTTCAGCGTTACAGTGAGGGCAAGTCCATGGCAGAAATAACACGAGAATTGAACGAAAAGGGCTTTAAGAACAGCAAAGGGAATTCATTTCTTCTTACCGGTATGCGCCGCATTTTAACTGACAAACGGTATATTGGCATCCTTCTTTATAAGGGCGAAGATATAGGTGTTCGCATTCCTGCAATTGTTGATAAAGCCCTTTTCGATTCTGTTCAGATGCAAATAGAGAAGAACAAAAAAGCACCTTCACGGACGAAGGGTGAAGAAGAGCAATATTTACTTACTACAAAACTCTTTTGCGGGATTTGTCAAAGCCCGATGTCCGGTGTTTCAGGTACATCCAAGACAAAAGGAAGAAAATACCAGTATTATGCCTGCTGTGCCAGATACAAACATCATTCCTGCACGAAGCAGTACATTTCCAAAAGTGTACTTGAGTCTCTTGTTGTGGATGTAGTGAAGAAGACTTTGATTCAAAACAATATCCATAAGTTGGCTAAAGCGGTTGTAAAATGCTGTAATGATGCGCAGGACAACGGGAAGCTTCTTCGGCTTACGGCTGAACTTCGAGAAGTCAATCATGCCATCGAAAATCTGTTAACACTTATTGAAGCAGGAAGAACGACAGCTGCACTGGCGGATCGTCTTGACGAACGGGAAACGCAGAAAAAACAGCTGGAGGCTGAAATTGCAAAAGAAAAAATCCTCCACCGAATCCCATCGGTGGAGGAAGTGACATTCTTCTTTGAGAATTTTATTCACGGAAACATTGAAAGCCCAGAGTATAACCGCTATCTTATCGATATTCTGGTAAACAGTGTGTATCTGTACGACAATGATGATGGAACACAAAAAATGACCGTTCTGCTGAATGTGCAGAACGGTCAAGAAATGGTTACATTAGACGCAATCTCCGCGGATGGGGGTTCGTCTAATGTGCGTATGGTGGACCTGGAGGGATTCGAACCCTTGACCTCTGCGATGCGAACGCAGCGCTCTCCCAACTGAGCTACAGGCCCGTGTGTGATTGCCTTATCTAATTTAAAGCATTTTCGCGCAAAAGTCAAGACATTTTTTTGGATTCAAAAAAATTTTCGCGCCGGTGTCCGCATTGGAATTCCAGGCGGTATCCCCGTCAAAAAGGCAGGCGGCCGCCCTCATCGGGTCGGTCGCCTGCCCCAACAGAAGGAGGAGGATCGCTTATTTGCCGTAGTACGCCTGGAGATAGATCTCCTTGATCTCGCTCACCAGCGGATACACGGGATTGGCGGTGGTGCACTGGTCCTCAAACGCCTTGTAGGACAGTTCGTCCACCTTGGCCAGGAATTCTTCTTCCGACACACCGCAGGCCTTGATGGTCATGGGACGCTCGGTCTCCATCATCAGCTTCTGGATGGCGGCGATCAGGCAATCCACCGCCTCGTAGGTATCGGTGCCCACATTGCACAGCCCGCAGCGCCGGGCCAGCTTGGCGTAACGCTTGTCGGCCACATATTCCTTGTATTTCGGGAACGCGGCGAACTTGGTGGGTTTCTTCGCATTGTAGGCGATGACGAAGGGCAGCAGGATGGCGTTGGCGCGGCCGTGGGGGATGTGGAATTCGCCGCCCAGTTTGTGCGCCATCGAGTGATTCAGGCCCAGGAAGGCGTTGGTGAAAGCCATGCCGGCAATGCAGCTGGCATTGTGCATCTTCTCACGGGCCAGCTTGTCGCCGTCATAAGAGGCTTTCAGGTAGGTGAACACCATCTCGGTGGCATGCAGGGCCAGGCCGTCGGTGTAATCGCTGGCCATCACCGACACATAGGCCTCGATGGCGTGGGTCAGCACGTCCAGGCCGGTGTCGGCCACGATGCTGCGGGGCATGGTGTAGGTGAACTGGGGATCGATGATCGCCACGTCCGGGGTGAGGCTGTAATCCGCCAGAGGATACTTGATGTTGCCGTTGGATTTGTCGGTGATGACCGAGAAACTGGTCACCTCGCTGCCGGTGCCGGAGGTGGTGGGGATGGCCACCAGCTTGGTTTTGGTGCCCAGTTTGGGGAACTTGAACGCGCGCTTGCGGATATCCATAAAGCGCTGGCGCAGGCCGTCGAAGCTGGTCTCGGGGTGCTCGTAGAACAGCCACATGCCTTTGGCCGCGTCGATGGCGCTGCCGCCGCCGATGGCGATGATCACGTCCGGCTGGAAGGCGCGCATGGCCTCCACGCCCCGCATGATGCACTCCACGCTGGGGTCGCTCTCCACGTCGGAGTAGATCTCGCTGTGGCAGTACTGCTCCCGCTTGCGCAGGTAGTACAGCACCTTGTCCACGTTGCCCAGCTGCACCATCACCGGGTCGGTGACGATGAACGCGCGGCTGATCCCCTCCATCTTTTCAAGGTACTGGATCGAATCCTCTTCGAAATAGATCTTGGGCGGGATCTTGAACCACTGCATATTCACCCTCCGTTTGGCGATGCGCTTTTTGTTGATGAGGTTCACGGTGGTCACGTTCTGGCTCACCGAGTTTTTGCCGTAGCTGCCGCAGCCCAGGGTCAGGGACGGAGTGTTGGTGTTATAGATGTCGCCGATCGCGCCCTGAGAAGACGGGCTGTTCACAATGATGCGGCCCACCTTCATGGCCACACCGTACTCGTCGGCGATCTCTTTGCTGCCGGTGTGGATGACCGCGGAATGGCCCAAGCCTCCCAGTTCCAGCATCTTGTTGGCGTACTCAAAGCCCTGCTCTTTGTCCTTGCAGACGAAATAGGCCAGCACCGGGCTGAGCTTCTCTTTGCTCAGCGGATGCTCCACCCCCGGATGGGGCAGCGGCACGATGAGGATCTTGGTCTTTTCCGGCACGCTGATGCCCGCCTGTTCGGCGATCCAGTTCGCGCTCTTGCCCACCACCGGAGCGAACACACCCTTTGTCGGGTCAGGGAACATATACTTGGTGAGGATCTCGGTCTCCTCCGGCGTGAGGAAGTAGCAGTTGTTGGCCTTCATGTAGGCCTCGAACTCCTTGACGATGGGTTTCTCCACGATCACCGCCTGCTCAGAGGCGCAGATCATGCCGTTGTCAAAGGTCTTGGACATCATCAGGTCGGTGCAGGCCTGGTGCAGGTCGGCGCTCTTTTCAATGAAACAGGGCACGTTGCCCGCGCCCACGCCCAGCGCCGGTTTGCCGCAGGAGTAAGCCGCCTTCACCATGCCGGGGCCGCCGGTGGCGAGGATGGTGGCCACGCCCGGGTGATTCATCAAAGCGCCGGTGGCCTCGATGCTGGGCTTGTCAATCCACTGGATGCAGTTTTTCGGCGCGCCGGCTTTCACCGCCGCCTCGTAGACGATGCGGGCCGCCTCGGCGCTGCACTTCTGGGCCGAGGGGTGGAACCCGAAGATGATGGGGTTGCGGGTCTTGATGGCGATGAGGCACTTGAACAGCGTGGTGGAGGTGGGGTTGGTGGTGGGGGTCACGCCGCAGATCACGCCCACCGGCTCGGCCACCTCCACATAGCCTTCCATATCGTTTTCTTCCAGAATGCCCACCGTGCGCTCTTTTTTGATGTCGTGCCAGATGTATTCGGTGGCGAACATATTCTTGATGACCTTGTCCTCGTACACGCCGCGGCCGGTCTCCTCCACCGCCATGCGCGCCAGTTCCTGATGCTTATCCAGGCCGGCCAGCGCCATCTCGTGAACGATGTTGTCCACCTTTTCCTGGTCCAGGGTCATGAACTCCTTCAGCGCAACCTGGGCTTTTGCCACCAGTTCGTCGATCATGACCTGCACGTCGTTTTTCGTCGTTTCCACTACAGGTTTCTTGTCTGCCATTGCAATCTTCCGTCCTTTCAGGCGTGATGTGCGTGGTGCGGGAGCGTTTTGTTCCCGCCTGCAGCTGTTTGCCCTGCCATTATCATACCGTATCGTTAATGAAATAACAATGAGGCGGTTGTCCAAAGATTGTTAATATTATAACACACTTTTGTGTAAGGTGCACATTGCCAAAAAAAACGCCCGCGGAGCATTTGCTCCGCGGGCGTTTTGGGAAGTTTATGTGCCTTGGTCCGGGCTGCTCAGCCGATGGTGCCCACCCGCCGCCGGATAAACAGCAGCGTGCCCAGCATCATCACGATGCCCACCGGCAGCGCCAGCACGCCCGGCGCGCCGAAGTGGGTGAGCAGGCCGGCCACCAGATAGGTCAGCCCCGAGATCACCGCGCAGGTGATGGCATAGGGCAGCTGGGTGGACACATGGTTCACATGGTCGCACTGGGCGCCCGCGGAGGCCATAATGGTGGTGTCGGAGATGGGAGAGCAGTGGTCACCGCAGACCGCGCCGGCCATGCAGGCGGAGATGCAGATGATGGCCATGGGGTTATCCATGGAGAACACGCCCTGCACGATGGGGATCAGGATACCGAAGGTGCCCCAGCTGGTGCCGGTGGAGAAAGCCAGCAGGCAACCCACCACAAAGACGATCACCGGCAGCAGCATCTGCAGCCCGGCGGCGCTCTGGCTCACAAAGTCACGCACAAAGTACTTGGCGCCCAGGGAATCGGTCATGCCCTTGAGGCTCCAGGCGAAGGTGAGGATCATGATGGCGGGCACCATGGCCTTGAAGCCTTCCGGGATGCAGCCCATCATCTCCTTAAAGGTCATGGAACGGCGCACCATATAGTACACAAACGCGACGATCAGCGCGAAGGCGGAGCCCAGCATCAGGCCCACCGAGGCGTCGGACGCGGAGAACGCCTCCACAAGGCCCACGCCGGAGAAAAAGCCGCCGGAGTAGATCATGCCGATCACGCAGAACACCACCAGAACCAGCACCGGCAGCACAAGATCCATCACCGAGCCCTTGGTCTCGTTCACATCGTCATCGCTGTCGGCATAGGGATTGGACCCGCTGAAGAGGTCCCCCTTCTCCACGGCGTTCCGCTCGAACTTTGCCATGGGGCCGTATTCCACCCGCAGCAGCACCAGCGCCACCATCATCACAATGGTCAAAAGCGCGTAATAATTATAGGGGATCGCCCGGAGGAACAGGCTGAAGCCCTGGCCATCCTCCGCAAAAGCAGACACCGCCGCCGCCCAGGAGGACACCGGCGCGATAATGCACACCGGCGCGGCGGTGGCATCGATGATGTAGGCCAGCTTTGCCCGGGAAATGTTCTGCTTGTCGGTGATGGGGCGCATCACGCTGCCCACCGTCAGGCAGTTGAAATAGTCGTCGATAAAGATGAGCACGCCCAGGAGGATGGACATCAGCTGCACACCCACGCGGGATTTGATGTGCGCCTTTGCCCAGCGGCCGAAGGCGGCGGAGCCGCCCGCCTTGTTCATCAGGCACACCATGGCGCCCAGAATGACCAGGAAGATCAGGATGCCCATGTTGTAACTGTCGGTCACCGAAGCGACAATGCCGTCGTTGAACACATGGAGCACGGTGGTCTCAAACTGGAAGTTGGAATAGAGCAGCCCGCCCACCACGATGCCGATGAACAGCGAGCTGTAAACCTCCTTGGTGATCAGCGCCAGGGCGATGGCGATGACCGGCGGCAGCAACGACCACACGGTGTTGAAGAACCGGCTGGGCGAGGTCACATAGCCGGTGCCGCCGCAGGTGGCACACACATTGGTGCCGCCGCAGGCTTCACAGGCGGGATCCAGCCCGTAGCACTGCGTGCAGATGCCAAGGGTACCGCAGTCGGGGCATTCGATCATCTTGGTGCCCGGTTCCTCGGTGGGGTCGCCCGCCGCAAACGCCGTGGCGCTGAGCAGCACCAGCAGCACCAGCAGCATCGCCGCAAAAGGCAGAATGCGTGACAGTGTTTTTCTCATGACGTTTTTACCCTCCTGCATAATAAAAATGAAGCCATGAACCGTGCCATGACTTCATACCGATACCCGCAGTAAAAACGGCTGAATTCACGACAGCGCCCCGCCGCCGTATCCCAACGGCGGCGACAGTCCGGGGGATGTTATCCCACAGCCCGGCACGGCTGCTCCACAGGCGAAACACACCGCACCTCGGCGAATGCCCCTTCCCCGCTCCCCCTGCCTGTTTTTGTGGGAGAACCGTACTCTTGACACCCGCGCCTCTATCATGCTTTATACGCTTTAATGATAAGCCTATTTTCTCAAAAGTCAACAAGACATGTGAAATAAATTGCAATTTTCTGTAAAATAAAACCGTTCTGTGCTATACTGAAGAAAATATCGCTGGGGAGCGCTGACCCATGGCAGTGTCTGCCCAAGGGAGGGAATCATTCAAATGTTTTGGTCTCGCAAATTGCTCAAACAAAACGCCAAACGGGTGCTGGCCGGCAGCTACTGGCGTGTATTCCTGGTATGGCTGCTGATCACCCTGGGCGTGAGCGCCGTTGCCAGTGCACTGTCCTATGTGTTGATCCTGGTGCCCACCATCTTTGTGGCCTTTGCCACCATCAACTCGCCGGGCGCCTATGTGGCCGGCATAATTCTGATCTATCTGCTGCTGATCGTCGTTATGGTCATCTTCAACGCCTTTGTGTCCTCCCCGCTCTCGGTGGGCGGCATACGCTACATGATGGAAAACCGGGCCGGTTATCCCCCCATCGACACCATCTTTTCCACCTTCCGGGACAAGGCCCAGTACCTCAATGTGGCAAAAAACATGCTGCTGCTCTGGCTGGAGATCTTCGGCTTCTCCCTTTTGTTCATCATTCCCGGCATCGTTCGCAGCTATCAGCTGGTGTATGTGCCCTATCTGCTGGCGGAAAACCCCTATTTGAGCTACAAGCGTGCCAAAGAACTGAGCAAAGCCATGAGCAATGGCGAAAAGATGGAGATCTTCGTGCTGCAGCTTTCCTTCATCGGCTGGTATCTGCTGGGCTTGCTCACCTGCGGACTGGGCCTTTATTTCCTGATGCCTTATGTATACGCCACCATGGCGGAACTCTACGCCGCCTCCCGGGCCAAGGCCTTCGCCCTGGGCATCACCGGCGAGGATGAACTCTCCGGCTTCGCGGTCTACCCCAAGCGCTAAAGTCGCCCCTGTCCTTTCACGAAAAAACCTCCCGCCGCCTGTTTGCCGGGCAGCGGGAGGTTTTTTTACAGGCAGCGGGCGATCAGCACCAACAAGGCCATCTGAGCCGCCAAAATGAGCGGCACGCCCCACGCAAACCTGGGCTTGCGGGTCTTGTGATGGAACAGCGTCATACCCAGGAGAAAGGCCGGGCTGCCGCCCAGCGCGCAGAGGGCCAGCAGCCTGCGCTCCGGTATCCGGCGCGCGCCGCGCTTTGCGGCCCGTTTGTCCCAGCCGCAAAAAACAAAGGCCAGCAGGTTGACCGCTCCCAAATAGATAAGAAAGAACTGATACTGCAACTCCATTCCGTCTCTCCTCAGCCGGGACGCTTCGGCGCGGAAAAACGCCGGCGCAGCCGCTCCCGGCGCGCCGCTGTGGCGGCTGCGTCCACCCGCCAGCGTTCGCCCTCGCGCACGATGACGTCCCCCTCCCGGGTCTCAGCCGGAAGCCGGTCGCGGGGCACCTGTTCCACCCGGAACGGCCCTTCCGAGGGCTCCAGCAGCGCAAAGCCTTCTTCAAAGCGATCCACGATGTATTCCATCAGGCGGCCTCCTTTACCTGCTCGGCGTTGGCGGTATAACTTTGCAGGCCGCCTTCGGTGGCCGCGATCACAACGCTGCCGTCCTGGTCGGTGCGCAGCACCTGCGCGCCCACCTGTTCAAACCGCTCCAGCGGCCCGGCGTGTGGATGGCCGTAGCTGTTGCCCAGCCCACAGCTGATCACCACATACTGCGGGCGGATTGCCCGCAAAAACTCCAGCGTGTTGGAGGTGTCGGAGCCATGGTGGGCCGCCTTGAACACGTCCGCCTGCGGGACCACGCCCGCCTCCAGCGCCGCCTGCTCCACCGGCTTTTCCCCGTCGCCGCTGAGCAGCACCGAGAGCTCACCGCTCTCAAACAGCAGCAGCTGGGAGAGGTCGTTGTAGTTGTCCGTTTCCACGCCGGCGGCCAGCACCGTGAGACTGCCACCGCCCACGGGATAACTCTGTCCCTCTTTTGCGGTATACACCGCCGCGCCGCTGTCCTCCACAGCCTGCATCACCGTCTCGAACAGACGGGTGGTGGGATAGGGCGCCTTTTCAAAGTTCGGCAGCAGCACCTGCTCCACCTCCAGATTCTGCAGCACCGCCGCCATGCTGCCGATGTGGTCCGCATGGGGATGGCTCATCACCAGCAGTTTGAGGCGGGTGACGCCCCGCTGTTCCAGATAGTTCATCAGCGCCTGCTCGCTGTCGGTGTCGCCGGCGTCCACCAGGCAGTATTCCCCGCCGCTTTGCAGCAGCGTGGCGTCCGCCTGGCCCACGTCGATGAAGTGCACCGCGTCGGTCTCTGCGGGCAGATCGGTGGCCGGCAACGGGTCGGCAAGGCCCACCGCGGTGTAGATCTCCTGCCAGGAGGGAGCGACCCCTGCGCCGCTGCCCACGCTGACGTAGAGCCCCAGCACAAGGCAGAGGCCCACCAGCGAGAACACCACGGCCTGAAAGGGAGTGAGTTTGATTTTGCGCCTGCGGCGGCGCGATGATCTGCGTTTTGCCATGAGCGCGCGTTACTTTCTGCCCTTGCGGGGCGGCTTGGAATTGGGTGTAAAGCGTCCTTGCTGTACACTCCGCGTCGGCCGGTTCTCTTTGCCGCGGGGCGCGGGTGCAGCAGGCCGCTTGTCATGCTTCGGCTTCCAGGTGGGCGCCAGCAGGGGGATGAGATCCTCCCGCCCGGTCTTGCGCAGGGCTTTGACCACCTTTTCGGCGTTGCGGGGCTCGTAATATTGCAGCAGAGCCCGCTGCAGCGCCTTGCCCTCCGGCGTCTTTTCCACAAAGACTGGCTTCATGGTGTACGGGTCCAGACCGGTGTAGAACATACAGGTGGAGACGGTGCCCGGCGTGGGATAAAAGTCCTGCACCTGCTCCGGGCGTATCTTGTGCTTGTAGAGATATTCCGCCAGGATCACCGCGTCGTTCAGGGTGCTGCCGGGGTGGCTGCTCATCAGGTAGGGCACGAGATACTGTTTTTTGCCCGCCTTTCTGGTCAGTTCATAAAACTTGGCGGAGAATTTGTTGAACACCTCCACCGGAGGCTTGCCCATATACTTCAGGGTATTGGGGGCACAGTGCTCCGGGGCCACCTTCAGCTGGCCGGACACATGGTGCTCCACCAGTTCCCGGAAGAACTCGTCGTTTTTGTCCCAGATCAGGTAGTCGTAGCGGATGCCGCTGCGGATGAACACCTTTTTGACGCCGGGCAGCTGCCGCAGCCGCCGCAGCATCGAGAGATACTCCGTGTGATCCACGATCAGGTGGGGGCAGGGGCTGGGGGCGAGGCATTTTTTGCCGCCCTGGCACATTCCCTTGGTCATCTGCTCTTTGCAGCTGGGCAGGCGGAAGTTGGCGGTGGGGCCGCCTACATCGTGGATGTAGCCCTTGAAGCCGGGCTGCCGGGTGAGCAGCTCTCCCTCCTCCACCACACTGTCCACACTGCGGCTGGTGACCCGCCGGCCCTGGTGCAGGGTGATGGCACAGAAATTGCAGCCGCCGTAGCAGCCCCGGTTGTGGATGATGGAAAACTCCACCTCCTCGATGGCGGGCACGCCGCCCAGCGTGTCGTAGCTGGGGTGCCAGCGGCGGGTGAAGGGCAGCGCGGCCACTTTGTCCAGTTCCTTGCGGTTGAGGGGCTTTGCGGGCGGATTCTGCACCAGGTACTGATTTGTCTGCTTTTGCACGATGATCTGGCCGGTGACCGAGTCCTGGTTGTCCATCTGGATGCGGCAGGCGCGGGCATAAGCCGCCTTGTCGGCGCTCACCTTCGCAAAGCCCGCGCACTCCACATAGCGGTCGGGCAGACCGGCAAAATCCGTCAGGTAGCAGGTGCCGGGGATGTCCCGGATGGTCTCGGCCCGCTCCCCCGCCGCCAGTCGGCGGGCGATGGCGACGGTCTGCCGCTCGCCCATGCCGTAGCTGAGGAGGTCCGCGCCGGAGGTCTCGGCGATGCTGGGCAGCACGGTGTCCATCCAGTAATCGTAGTGGGCAAAGCGGCGCAGGCTGGCCTCCAGGCCGCCCAGGATCACCGGCAGATCGGGATAGGCCTGCTTTGCCAGCCGGGTGTAAACGGTGGCGCTGCGGTCCGGCCGCTTGCCCGCCACCCCGCCCGGGGTGTATTCGTCCACATTGCGGCGGATCTTTGCCACCGAGTAGTGGGCCACCATGCTGTCCACGTTGCCGCCGCCGATGAAAAAGCCGTAGCGGGGCCTGCCCAGGACCTTGAAACTCTCCGGCGTGGTAAAATCCGGCTGACTGAGCACCCCCACCCGGTATCCCTCCGCCTCCAGCACCCGGCCAATGATGGCCGAGCCAAAGCTGGGATGGTCCACATAGGCGTCGCCGGTGACCAGGACGAAATCCAGTTCATCCCAGCCCCGCGCCGCCATCTCCTCGCGGCTGACCGGCAGAAATTCCGTCCCCTGCTGCATGGAGCGGTCTCCTTTCCCTTTTATCAAATCTCGTCGGGCACCGGGCCGGCGTCCGCGCGCATACTGCGCTCGATCCACTGCTGGCGGGTGATGAGCACCTCACGGGGCTTGGCGCCCTGGTAGGGGCCGATGACCCCCAGCTGCTCCATCTCGTCCATGATGCGGGCGGCGCGGGCATACCCCAGCTTGCAGCGGCGCTGCAACAGGCTGGTGCTGGCCTGCCCCGCGTCGATGACCACCTCCACCGCCTGATCCAGCATGGGGTCGTGGCCGCCGTCGCCCTCCTCGCCGCCGCCGGAACCCTTGTCCGCCACGGCCAGCTTGTCCATCTGGGCGATCATCTCCTCGTCGTACTGGCTGGTGCTGCCCTGTTTGATGAAGTCCAGCACGGCGCTGATCTCCTCATCCTTTACATAGGTGCCCTGGATGCGCACGGGCTTTGCCGCGCCCACCGGCATGAACAGCATATCGCCCATGCCCAGCAGCTTTTCCGCGCCGCCGGCGTCCAGGATGGTGCGGCTGTCCACCTGGCTGGACACGGCGAAGGCGATGCGGCTGGGGATGTTCGCCTTGATGAGACCGGTGATGACATCCACGCTGGGGCGCTGGGTGGCCACGATCAGGTGCATCCCCGCCGCGCGGGCCTTCTGGGCGATGCGGCAGATGTAGTCCTCCACCTCTTTGCCGGCCACCATCATCAGGTCGGCCAACTCGTCGATGATGATGGCGATGTAGGGCAGCTTCTCCAGGCCGTCGCTCTCGGCGGCGAGGCGGTTGAAACTCTTGATGTCCCGCACGTTGTTCTCGGCGAACAGATGATAGCGCCGCTCCATCTCGGCCACCGCGCTGCCCAGCGCGCCCGCCGCCTTGCGGGGCTCGGTGACCACCGGCATCAACAGGTGAGGAATGCCGTTGTACTCCGCCAGTTCCACCACCTTGGGGTCAATGAGGATGAGGCGCACGTCCTCGGGGCTGGATTTGTACAAGAAGCTGATGATGATGCTGTTGACACACACCGACTTGCCGCTGCCGGTGGAGCCGGCGATCAGCAGGTGGGGCATCTTGCACAGGTCTGCGATCTGGGCGTTGCCGGCGATGTCCTTGCCCAGGGCCAGCGTCAGGGGCGAAGCGCTCTTGGAGTAGACTGGCGACTCGAAGATGCTGCGGATGCCCACCGGGCTCTTCTTGCGGTTGGGCACCTCCACGCCCACGGCGGGCTTGCCGGGGATGGGCGCCTCGATGCGCACGCCCCCGGCGGCGAGGCTCAGCGCAATATCGTCCGCAAGGCCTGTAATGCGGCTGATCTTTACACCCGCCAGCGGCTGCAATTCATAGCGGGTGACAGACGGCCCGCGGCAGATGTCCAGCACGCGGGTGCGCACGCCGAAACTCTCCAGCGTGCTCACCAGCAACTCGGCGTTTTTCTTCAGTTCCTCCTCCATGCCCGGGTCATCCGCCGTGCCCGTGCGCTCAAACAGGCTCAACGGCGGATAGTGATAGACCTGTTCGGCGGCAGAAGCCGGTGCGATGGTCATCTGATCGTTCTTGCCCGGCACCACGGCGGCGGGGGTCAGCTGCGCGGCGGACGCCGCGCCCATGGCCCGCTGCACCAGATCGTCCAGGTCGCTGCCGCCCACCGTCTCGGGCTGGTCCTGACCCGGCAGTTCCAGCGCCTGCGCTTCCGCCGGCGGCTCCTCCCCTTCCAGCAGGATCGGGGTCTCGAACTCCGAAGTTTCCGGGGCCGGCGGGGCGGACGGCGCAGCATCCTGCGGCGGGAACATCCCAAAGGTTCCGCCGGGACCCACCAGCGGCTCTTCCGGTTCGGGGGCGAGGTCGGTCTCCTGTACCGGGTCCGGGCCGAGGTCGATGTCCACCTGTGCCGGCCGGCGGCGTGCGCCGGGCGCAGAGGCGGGAGCCGTGCGTTCCTTCTTGCGGGGCTGGGGCGCGGGTTTCTCTTCCTGCTCCTCCTCCCGGCGCGCCTCACGCTCGGCGCGTTCGTCCTGCCAGAGAGCGTACCGCCCCGCGACGAAGTTCCACACATCGCCGGGGGTGACACCGGCAAACCACATGGCGCCGGCGACCAGCAGCACCAGCAGCAGGATATTGGCCGCCGGCCGGCCGCACAGCACCAGCAGGCTGCCGCCCACCACGCCGCCCAGCACACCGCCGCCCAGCGCTCCCTGCCCCTGCTGGTAGAGGGCCTTGACCACCTGCACGAAATTCATGTCCGTGAGGTTCACGCGGGAGAACACCACCGCGGTGCCGCACAAAAACATCATGAGAAGCAGCGCTTTGGCACACTTGGACCAGATGGGCAGACCCAGCGCCACCAGCACCGCCACATACAGCACCAGCAGGCCCAGCACATACATCCCCAGGCCGAACACGCCGAACATCGCCGCGCGCAGCCAGGCCCACACGGATTGGCCCTCCACAAAGATCATTGCCACCAACACAGCCCCCAGGCCAAAGAGCAGGATGCTCCAGCTCTGGGCGATGTCCGGTTTGGACCGGCGGCGCCGCGCGCCGGTATTCGTCTTTTTTGTCGTCGTTTTTCTCGTTGCCATAGCGCTTTATTTCCTCTTTGCCCTGCGTTGTATCGGATGCGCCCCGGCGGCTTTCTGCCCCAAGGCGCGGAATGCTTAACTTAATTATTTTACCATCTGCAAGACGAATTGTAAAACCCAAATTTGCCGAACACGGGTGCCCGACACTGGAAAAAGCAGTGCGGCTCTGCAGCGGCCGGAGCCTGTTTATCCCTGGATTGTGCGGGACAGTTCGATCTCATCCTCACACACGGTTCCGGTCTCGGCAAAGCCTCTGCTTTTGTACAGATGCAGCGCCCCGACGTTGTCCCGGTTACAGGTCAGGACCACCCGGTCGGCGGGGCCGAACGGTTTTGTTTTGATGTACTCCAGCACCCGGTCCAGTGCCGCCTTTCCATACCCCCGCCTTTGCTTCGATGCATCGATCATCATGTGCCATATGTTGTATTCGGGAATACCATCGTCATAGATCACCATGACATACCCGACCATTGTGTCCCCCCGGCAGATGCCGAACGGCTGGCATTGGTCCCTGTACACATACGCCTGTGCCAGACTGCGGGTCGGGTGCGAAACAAAGCGTTCCTGTTCAGGCGCAAGCTTCAGGCCAAAGGCCTCCAAAAAGTTTTCCTCTGTGATTTTTCTGAGATGGATCATATGTTCCTCCATAAATCGTTTTTACTTTCTTCGCCGGTTGATTGTGTCTGAATCTCCATGAAGGGAAAACCATCGGCTCAAAAAGAAAAAGCCGCGGCTGATACGCCGCGGCAAAATTTATGAATCGATCATACCTGCAGCCGAGGGCCCGAAAGATATTCAGATGCTGGATTGATTCCGCTGTTTTCCATGATCAGGCACCTCGCTTTCCATCAGAGTTTAACAAATTATAACACCAGCCGCCGACGGTGTCAACCAAAGGAAACGCCGGGGCGGTCAGCCCCGGCGCTCGATCTCACCATACAGATAATTCAGCGCGTCGCCCAGGCTGCCCAGTTGGTCGATCAGGCCCTCGTGCACCGCCTGCTGCCCGGTGAGCACCGTGCCCACGTCCATCACCAGTTCGCCGGTGTGCATCATCAGTTCCACAAAGCGCTCTTTGCTGATTTTGGAATGGCCCTCCACAAAACCGGCGATGCGCTCCTGCATCTGCTCAAAATAGCGCATGGTCTGGGGCACGCCCAGCACCAGCCCGGAGTGCCGCACCGGGTGGATGGTCATGGTGGCGGTGGGCACGATGAAGCTGCGCCGGCCGCTCACCGCCAGCGGGATGCCGATGGAATGCCCGCCGCCCAGCACCAGCGTGGCGCTGGGTTTGCTCACGCCGCTGATGAGTTCGGCCAGGGCCAGGCCGGCCTCCACATCGCCCCCCACCGTGTTCAGGATCACCAGCAGGGCGTCAATGTCCGGGTCTTCCTCAATGGCCACCAGCTGCGGGATGACATGCTCGTATTTTGTGACCTTCTGGCTCTGATCCGCACTGACGTGGCCCTCGATCAGGCCCACCACCGTGAGGCAGTGGATGGCATGGCGGCCCTTTGTGCGGATCACCGAGCCGGTGTCCATCATGTATTCATGTTCCAGCTTTTCCTGCTCCACCTGCGCGTCGGTGGGCTGCTGTTTTTGCTCGTTTTCTTCCATCCGGACCTACTTCCCCTCTTTTGATTTTCACACACATTGTTCCCCGTCCGGCACACAGATTATACAGACAAAGGGGCAATTCTTTGTACATCGTTTGACAAAGTCGCTGTAACGATTATACTATATACAAGGACAATTTTCTTTCTCCCGCCTGTGATCCACAAGTTCCGGGGGATGGTAAGCGGCCTGTTGCCGCTTTGCCTTTTGCAAGCTGAAGAATTTGATAAAAAGATGGTGAAATGAATGAATCACTCTCAGGGCAAAGTGTCGCTCCCGGTCATCAAACGGCTGCCGAAATATTACCGCTATATTTCCCAGCTGCACCGATCCGGCGTCTCCACGATTTCCTCCAGTGAACTGGCCCGCATGATGGGCACCACTGCCAGCCAGGTGCGGCAGGATTTCAACTGTTTTGGCGGGTTCGGCCAGCAGGGCATCGGCTACAACGTGGAGGTTTTGGAAAACGAGATCGGCCAGCTTTTGTTCGGCCACGGAGAAAAGCTGCCCACCATCCTTCTCGGCGCCGGGCGCCTGGGCACCGCCGTCTCCCGTTTTTTGACCACCGATACCAACGGGTACAATCTGTTGGCGGTGTTCGATGTCCGGCAGGAACTGGTGGGTCACGATCTGGACGGTGTGCCCATCCTCCACATTGACGAACTGGACGATTTCTGCAAGGCGAACCGTCCCGCCGTGGCAGTGCTTTGTCTGCCCCGGGAAAGCGCGAAGGCAGTCTCCGGCAAGCTGGTGGAACTGGGGATCAAGGGCTTCTGGAATTTCAGCCACTATGACCTGGCGGTGGCCTATCCCGGCATTACCGTGGAAAACGCGCATCTGGGAGACAGCCTGATGAGTCTGGGGTATCGGCTGCGCAACAAGTAAAACTCCAAAACGGAAAGTGAGCGTCTCTCCCCTATGGCCAAATTATACTTTCGCTATGGCGCGATGAACAGCGGCAAAAGCACCGCCCTGATGCAGGTCGCTTTCAATTATGAGGAGCGGGGCATGCGGGTGTTCATCCTCAAACCCAGCATCGACACAAAAGGCGGCGAATGTCTTTTGAGCCGCCTGGGCGTCAGCCGCCCGGTGGACAGGGCGGTGACCCCCGACATGGACGTGTTTGAACTTGTGAGGCAGGAGGCCTTTCGCGGTGACAAGCCCCTGGCCTGTGTCCTCACCGACGAAAGCCAGTTTTTCACCCCGCAACAGGCCGAACAGCTTTTCATGGTCACGGTCAAGCTCAACATTCCCGTCATTGCCTACGGCCTGCGCACCGACTTTTCCATGAACGGGTTCCCCGGCTCCACCCGCCTTTTGGAACTTGCCCATGCCATTGAGGAGATGAAGACCATCTGCACCTGCGGGCGCAAGGCCACCTGCAACGGGCGAAAGGTGAACGGAGAATTCGTGTTTGAGGGCGATCAGGTTGCCATCGACCAGGAAAACAACGTGCAGTACCAGAGTCTTTGCGCCCAGTGCTATTTTGCCGAGCGTGAAAAGTTCTACCAGCGGCACCCGAAAGTCGGCCTTTGAACCATCGCTCTGCTTTATAACGTTTACCCCCGCGGGCTGCCCGCGGGGGATTTTTGTTTTTCCGGTGTTTCTCTCTTGAATTCCGGAATATGCCATGGTAGAATAAACACAAAATATATATTCTGTATTTATTGCGTGGAGGTGAAAGAATGCCAAAGGTCTCATACTCGCAAGCGGAGCGCCAACAGATCCGGCAGGATCTGATCGTCACCGGTCTTGCCCTGATGGCCAAACAGGGCATCCAGCACACCACGGTGGAACAGATCTACAAAAAGGTGGGCATCTCCCGTTCCTTCTTTTACACCTTCTTTCCCACCAAGGAAGACCTGATCGTGGAAACGCTCTACCTCCAGCAACCCCGCATCCTCCGCTATGCCCGGCAACTGATGGACGACCCGGCGCTGGACTGGCGAAGCGCCCTCACCCGGTTTCTCCATTCCTGCTGCTACGGCGAACAGCACGGGATCGCAGTGCTGACCATTGAACAGCAGCAACTGATCTTCCGGCGGCTCACTCCCGAAAGCTACCGTGTCTTTCGCGAAAAACAGGCGCGGCTGTTTGGGCAGTTGCTGGATATTTTCGGTGTAAAGCCCTCCCCGCCCCGGATCAGTCTTTTCACCAACCTGTGCCTGACGGTGATGATCGTCCGCCGCGCCATTCCCGAAAGCCTTCCCCTCTTCGTTCCCGAGGCGGCCGACGCCACGGTCGCGGCTCAGATCCGCACCATCGTGGACTGCCTGGCCTCCCTCAGGGATGAAGACGCCTGCAATGCATAACCCACGCTCCGGCCCGTTCGGATCCCCGTTTCAGCGGCATTTTCCGGCGGGCCGGCCTTTCACCCAAAATAAAGATAAATTTAAAGATTTATCTTTATATAAAGTTCATGCGTCCTGCTCCCGGCGGGGCGATATCATACATATTCAGGAGGTTTTTGACATGGGTATTTTCAGCAAGCTGTTCAAGGGGCCAACGATCGACATGGAAAAAAGCGCCGCAAACGCCCGAAAAATGCGATCGCTGTTCGATCATGTGGTGGAAAACGGCGGCCAATACAGGCTGATCTTTGGTTACACCGAAGACGTGAGCCGCTTCAATTACGGCTTTGTCCACGGCAGCAAGACTAAGATCGGCAATCTCATCGTGGGCTGGAACGAAGAGACGCAGACCGTTGTGGTGGTGCCCACCGTCCCCGATCTTTCCAGCTGCGGCGATCCCGTTTACTACCGGCGTGCGGATATTCTCAAAGCCTGCCGGAACAAGTACCCCACCGACGCCTTTGTCATCTATCCTGACAAGCGGGGGTACATTGCCATCAACGCCTACGATTGGCTGGAGGATGAACGTTTGTATGTATATGTTTCCCAGGAGGAAGAACTGGCGGCCTTCACCGATTTCTTTTTGAATCGCTTTGCGAAAAAGTGAACCGGTGATGCCGCGGATCAAACGTTTTGGGAGATCGTCCCCGCCCACGGCGGTGATGCTCTTCGGCCGGCACCGGGTTTCAGTTGGTGGAATTTCTGCCGGAACAGACAAAGCGTCTGCCCTTCCGCCGTCGGCCTGGCACCCCCTGTGGAAAGAAAAGGAGAATCACAATGGACATCAATGAGATCATGAACCGGGCAAAGGCCGCGCAGGCGCGCGCCCTGGACAGCCTGCATGAGATGGAGGAAAAATCGCCGGCCGCATTTTCTTCCCGACCGGAGTCGGTCATCCCGCCCCAGCGTCCTGCCGATGACGAGGCTGCTCAGCAGGCAGCCAATACCCGGCGCCAGGTGGAGATCCTGGGGCAGATATTTGACGCCGATGCCATGGCGCAGATGGCAGCCAATCAGGAACAACTGCAGCAGGCGATCAACGCCAGGGTCGCCGAAGCGGCTGCCATGAGCACCAACGCCGTGATGGAGCAGATGTTCGGGGAAGACATGGGGGTGCTGGCCGCGGCGCTGGAGGCCCTGGCCATGGGGGATGAGGGCGACGGATTTTGCGCCGAGGATGAGGAGGAGAGCGACGAGGCGCTGTTCACGCTGCTGGACGAGACGATGGCACGGCTGGAAGCGCTGCCTGAACCAATGCCCGCGGAGTACGGGAAAAGCCCGGAACTCTGGGGGCGGTTCGGGATCCTGCTGTCCGGCATCGTGTCCACCCTCAACGATCATCGTTTGGACGGGATGGATGTGGAGGAGCACATCCCCGTGCTGGAACAGCAGGTGGTCTCCGTCGTGCGCCGCTCCTGGGGCATTGACGGGCGGGGTGAACTGTTGGAAACGCTCCGCTACCTGACCCAGGGCGGCTACACCGCGCGTTACCGTTTTTATTGCGAGGCTTTGTCGCCGGAGGAATTAATGACCGGCGATGAGGATGAGGATGACCGGGAGGGGGTCATTCGGGCGTGGAATTTTGCCCAGCGATACAAAGGCCGGTACTCCCCTGCCTTCATGGCGGGTTGGGACGTGGGCCGCGCCGCCATGCTGGCCCGCTGGGGCAGCTATCTGGGCTGGATCACCCCGGAGGAGGCGCAGGGCATCCTGTGGGAACTGGCACAACGGGCGGCCGAAGACTTGGGCAGCTGGCGGGAATTCGCCCAGTCCTACCTCTTTGGCGGCCTGATGTGGAAACTTCTCTGCAACAGCCCCGCCGAAGGGTACCTGGGCTATCTTGCCGACGCGGCCACCTGCCTTTTGATGGGAAAAGGCGACGGTTCCGGCGGACAGTGGAGGGATTTTCCCTGGCCGGCACGCAAAAAAATCGGGTTTGCGCCGTGATATCCTGCGCAGACGCCGCCATATCTGCATCGCCCCCCCCGCGCGGCCTGCCTGAAATACGCAAATCCCCTTTGCGGACCCGCCGCAAGGGGGATTTGCTTTACGCTATTGTACGGACGTCAATCAGCCGTCCCGCTGCTTTTTGATGACCTTCAGCCGGGAGAAGTCCTCCCGTTCCTTTTCCTCCAGCACCTCGGTGATATACTTGATGGTGGCGGTAAACTGAGGGATCATGATGTTATTCAGCGCATTGGCGCGCTTCTGGGTCTTCTGAATGGCCACAGCAAGGCGATAGACGCTGCTCTCCACCTCCGCCAGCTCCACCGTGAGGCGCTTGACCTCACAGAATTTCAGGTATACATCGTCCAACTGGCTGTTGGTGGAATCCAGCCCGTAGTACAGGCCCGGCGTGCTGTCCTCCAGCTTCACGATGGGCAGTTCCACGCCCATGACGCTGCGGTAGTCCAGCTTGAGGCCGGTCTCCACCGGCACGGTCTTGGCGAACTCGCCCACCACGCCCAAGGTAATGTTGGCACGCTGTAAGGCCTTGTACGCCGCCGAGTAGGCGGTGGCGATCTCGTCCTGGATGGCGGCCGCCCGGTCGATCAGCTGCATCATTTCCCGCACAAGGATGTTGCGTTTGCGGTCCATCAGGTCATAGCCCTGGCTGGCAAGCGCAAGGCTGCGCTTTTGCGCCATCAGGTTCGATTTGGTCGGGAAAACCTGTGCCATACGGCAGCCTCCTCTCTGTTAAAAATCACTTGCTGCTCTTGAGGACCGTGCTGAGATCCCGATGGGCCGCGTTCGTCTTGGGTTTGTAGTAGTGGTCCAGCATGACCTGGTCCACACGATCCAGTTCCTCGCGGGGCAGCATGGACAGAAGCTCCCACCCGAGGTCCAGCGTCTCCTCGATGGTGCGGTTGGTGTTGCCCTGCCCCACGAACTTCTGCTCGAAGGCACGGCCAAACTCCATGACCCGCTTGTCGCTGGCGGAGAGTTCCTCCTCGCCGATGACGCTGGCCAGGGCCTTGGCGTCCTGCACGCGGGCATAGGTGGCGAACAACTGGTTGGCCAGCGGGTTGTGGTCCTCACGGGTGTAACCGGCGCCGATGCCGTCCTTCATCAGACGGGACAGGCTGGGCAGCACGCTCACCGGCGGATAGACGCCGGTGGCGTCCATGCCGCGGTCCAGCACGATCTGGCCCTCGGTGATGTAACCGGTCAGGTCGGGGATGGGGTGGGTGATGTCGTCGCCGGGCATGGTGAGGATGGGGATCTGGGTCACGCTGCCCTTGCGGCCCTCGATGATGCCGGCGCGCTCGTACAGCGACGCCAGGTCGGAATAGAGGTAGCCGGGGTAGCCCTTACGGCCGGGGATCTCGCCCTTGGAGGAGGAGAACTCGCGCAGGGCTTCGCAGTAGCTGGTCATATCGGTGAGGATGACCAGGATGTTCTTGCCCAGGTCGAAGGCCAGGTACTCGGCGATGGTCAGCGCCGCGCGGGGGGTGATGATACGCTCCACGATGGGGTCGTTGGCCAGGTTCAGCAGCATGACCACCCGGTCCATAACGTTGGCGGCCTCAAAACTCTTTTTGAAGTAGTCGGCCACGTCGTTCTTCACGCCCATGGCGGCGAACACGATGGCGAAGTCCTCGCCGTCGGAAACGTCCGCCTGCTTCACGATCTGCACCGCCAGCTCGTTGTGCTTCATACCGGAACCGGAGAAGATGGGCAGCTTCTGGCCGCGGATCAGGGTGGCCAGCGCGTCGATGGAGGAGATGCCGGTGCGGATGTAGTTGCGGGGGTACACGCGGCTCACCGGGTTGATGGGCGAGCCGTTCACGTCCCGCCGGAACTCGGGGTAGATTTCCCCCAGGCCGTCGATGGGGCGGCCCAGGCCGTCCAGCGTGCGGCCAAGGATCTCAGGGCTCAGGTCCACCATCATGGGATGGCCGGACAGGGTGGTGCGGGTGTTCTCCAGCGAGAAGCCGGTGGTGCCTTCAAACACCTGAATGACGCACTTCTCGCCTTCGATCATCACGATACGGCCCACGCGCTGGGTGCCGTCGGTGAGTTTCATGACCACCATCTCATCGTAGGCGGCGTCCTGCACGCCGTCCAGGACAACCAGCGAGCCGTTGATCTGGCTTAAACCAACATGTTCAAGGATCATATGTCTCTCTTTAGCTCCTTTCCCTTGTTAAGCGCGCAGCAGCTCGCCGATCTTCTGGTCGATCTCGGCGGTGTACTCGTCGAACATTTCCAATTTGTCATTGGGGATATCGTACTTCATCTTGACCAGCTTGTCGAACAGGCCCAGACGCAGCAGCTTGCTGATGGGGATCTGCCGTGCCACCAGCGCCTGGCTCTTCTCGTACAGGTGCAGGATGACCTGCATCATCTTCAGCTGTTTCTCCATGCTGACGTAAGTATCCTGGTCATGGAAGAAGTTCTGCTGCAAAAAGCCCACACGGATGACGCGGGCGATCTCGATGACCAGTTTCTGGTCGTCGGGCAGCACGTCGGAGCCGATCAGCTTGACGATCTCCATCAGGCTGGTCTCCTGCAGCAGCAGGCTTGCGATCTGCTCGCGGCAGGACAGGAAATCCGGGCCCACGTTGTCGTAGTACCAGGGAGCCAGATCGGTGAGGTACTCGGTATAGCTGGTGTTCCAGTTGATCGCCGGGTAGTGGCGGGCATAGGCCAGCGCCTTGTCCAGCGCCCAGAAGCAGCGGGTGAAGCGCTTGGTGTTCTGGGTGACCGGCTCGGAGAAGTCGGCGCCCGGAGGGCTGACAGCGCCGATAACAGTGACCGAGCCCTCTTCCCCGTTCAGCGCGCGCACATAGCCGGCGCGCTCGTAGAACTCGGCCAGACGGCTGGGCAGATAGGCGGGATAGCCCTCGTCGGCGGGCATCTCTTCCAGACGGCCGCTGATCTCACGCAGGGCCTCGGCCCAGCGGCTGGTGGAGTCGGCCATCATGGCGGTGTGGTAACCCATATCGCGGTAGTACTCCGCCAGGGTGATGCCGGTGTAGATGGACGCCTCACGGGCGGCCACCGGCATGTTGGAGGTGTTGGCGATCAGCACCGTGCGGTCGGTCAGGGGCCGGCCGGTCTTGGGGTCGGTCAGTTCGCCGAACTCGGTCAGCGCCTGGGTCATCTCGTTGCCGCGCTCGCCGCAGCCCACATAGATGATGATGTCGGCGTCGCACCATTTGGCCAGCTGGTGCTGGGTCATGGTCTTACCGGTACCGAAACCACCGGGGATGGCGGCCGCGCCGCCCTTGGCAATGGGGAACATGGTGTCCACCACGCGCATGCCGGTGATCAGCGGGCGCTGGGCAGGCATACGGGCCTGCACCGGGCGGGGACGCCGGATGGGCCACTTCTGGCACAGGGTGAGTTCCCGCTCCTTGCCGGATTTGTCGGTGATGCGCACCACGGTGTCGTTCACGGTGTAGCTGCCGTTCTCCGCCACCCAGGTCACGGTGCCTTCCACGCCGGGCGCGGCCATGCACTTGTGCAGGATGACCGGAGTCTCGGGGCAGGTGGCGTAGATCTGGCCGGGGGTGAGTTTGTCGCCCACCTTCACGGTCACGGTCACATCCCACTTGGCGTCCGGGTCCAGGCTGGGGATGTTGCTGCCGCGGGCGATGAAAGGCCCGCTGGCCTTCTCCAGCGCGGGCAGCGGCCGCTGGATACCGTCGTAGATATTGCGAAGGATGCCCGGTCCAAGGGTCACGCACAGAGGGCCGCCGGTGGTGGTCACCGGCTCGCCGGGGGCAAGGCCGCTGGTCTCCTCGTAGACCTGGATGGTGGTGAGTTCCTCATCCATGCGGATGACCTCGCCCACCAGATGGTCATTGCCGACGTGGACCATTTCCATCATGGAAAGGTCGGTCTTGCCTTTGATGGTGACCACCGGGCCGTTGATGCTGTAGATGAGATTCTGAGCCAATTCGGTTCACCTCGGTTTTCAAATTAAAGGGCGATGGACATGCCGGAATTCTGCAGGAACCAGTCTTTCTGGGCATCCAGCTTCATATCCAGCGTGTCGTCCGCCTCCACCGCGCCGCTCTTGGCGCGCAGGCCGCCCAGGCGGATGGTGGGGTCGGCACTCACCGCACAGCCGGCGGGAACGGCCTTCTTTGCCACTTCCACATCCTGCGTGCGGGCAAAAAACTCCGCTTTGTCTGCATGGAGCAGCTGCAGCAGCGCTTCCGCGCTCGTGCGCAGGTAGTCAGTGTATTCCGGCTTTGCGGTAAACTGCGCAAGGCGCTCCTCACAGGCGTCAAACACCTGCTGCTCGATCTCGTTGCGGCGGGTGGCCAGTTCGGCGCCGGTCTCCAGCACGCTGTGGGACAGTTTGCGGTTGGTGTCTTCCTGCAGGCGGACCTTCTCATAGTCCCCCATCTGCTTCGCCTTGGCTGCGGCGTCGGTTTTCACTTTCTCCAGTTCGGCGGCGATCTCCTCGTCGATGGCCTGGATGATGGCGGCGCGGCGTTTCTCGCCGTCCCGCTGAATGGCCTGCATGAATTTTGCCGCGCGCTCGTTTTCTTCAATCATTTGCTGCACCTCAAATCTTAACGCCGATGGCTTCGCGTACATAGCGGGTGATGCGGTCCCGGCCAAGGACCGAACCGTGCCGGTCGGGGATGGCCAGCACCAGCGGACCCTCCTGGTCTTTTTTCGCGTCGTTGACGATCTCGGTGAAATCGTCGGCGATCTTTTCGGTCACCAGGATCATCCCGATGTCCGGCTGCGACAAAGCGAGTTCGAAGGCGTTGGTCACTTCCTCGGCGGTGTGCGCCACCACGCCCTCAATGCCCGCCAGCCGCATGCCGGTCTGGGTGTCGGTGTTGTCGCTGATCAGAAAGAAACGCATTGCTGCGCCCCCTTTATACCAGTTTGTTCAGGATCAGGATGGAGATAACGACGCCGTACAGCGCGATGGACTCGCCCAGAGCCACGAAGATCAGGCTCTTACCGAAGCTCTTGGGATCCTCGCTGGCGGCGGCGATGGCGGCGGGGGCGCCGGCGGCCACAGCCATACCGCCGCCGATGCCGGCCAGACCGGTGACCAGAGCGGCAGCGATCAGGCCCAGGCCCATGCTCTCGTTGCTGGCAGCCTTCTCAGCGGCGGTCATAACGGCAGTGGTGGCCTCGCCCTCAGCGCTGACGGCAAAGGCAAAGCAGGCGGCCAGCAGCAGCACCACGACAAAGGCAGTGATGTTCAGGGTCAGGGTGCGCTTGACGGGCATCCCCTTGGCGGACTGGCGGGCCAGATAGGCGGCAAAGCCCATCAGCAGGCTCAGGGGCAGAACGATCAGGCAGATGGTCAGAAAGGTATTCATGGTTAAATCCTCCAAATCAATTTAATGTCTTTTTTGTATCGAAACAGGGAAACGCGCCGCTGGGCACCGGTTCTCTGCTCAGGCGGGAAAACAGATCTCAGTTCTTCGGGTCGGTGAGGCTCACGCCCTTGAAGGGATGGCCGCCGCCCTCATAGCAGCGGCTGAACATCTCGTAGAATTCCAGACGCAGGCCCTGGATGCCGGAGAGCAGGCCCTCCAGCGCAATGATAAGCGCGTTGCCCAGGATCACCACGATGGGGTTCACCGGATCGCCGGCCAGGCTGAAAATGGCCATCATCATGGCGGCGTGGACGAAGACGAAGGCGCCCACACGCAGGAAAGAAACGGTGTTGCTGAAGTAACTCAGCACATATTCCAGCAACTCGAAGATGTTCTGCATGCAGTAGTCCGACCAGCTCTCAGGCTTCCAGTTGGGGTGATGGTCCACCAGGCCGATCAGGATCTCCTGGAAGAACAGCAGAACCAGGCCACCGCCGATCAGCGCAAAGGCGACCGTGCTGGGCAGGAAATGGGGGCCGCTCATAAAGTCGCTCACAAAGGAGACGCCGCCGCAGTAGGTCAGCACACCCACCAGGCCGTTGTTGGAGAAGATCGCGTCGCCCCAGTGGCCCTTGCGGATGGCTGCGATCATGTGCAGCACCATGGCGGCCAGCACCAGCGCCACGCCGATGAAGATGGCGCAGATCAGGATGGGATTGATGGCCGCGGTGTCCAGCACCGACGTGGGGGTGCCAGGCCAGTTGCTGATGGGCTTGCCGGACATACCCAACGCCTCGTAAACAGGTTCCAGCGCCTCCTCAAAGCCGAACACCGAGCCGAACAGGAAGCCGAACACCATGCTGGAGATGCCGCAGGGAATGATCAGGCGGGCCAGCGCCATCTTCTTCCACTTCCACAGCACAAAGCCGCCCACGGCCAGCACGGCACCCTGGCCCATATCACCGAACATGATGCCGAACAGCACCGTGAAGGTGACCGCCACAAAGGCGGTGATGTCCATCTCGCCGTAGCTGGGCAGGCCGTACATATCCACAAAGAACTCGAAGGGCTTTACAAACCACGGGTTCTTCAGCTTTGTGGGCGGGGTGGCGTTGTCCACCTCGTCGGGATCGGATACCGTGACCCGCATATGGCGGATCTGTTTGACCTTCTCGGCGAAGGCGTCCGCCTTGGCGGCAGGCACCCAGCCCACCAGGAAGAAATAGTTGTCACGGTAAGCGGCATAGTGGCGCAGGTCAAAGGCCTCTTCGTGCCATTTCAGCTGCTGATAGAGTTCATTGCAGGTGTCTTTCTGCTCAGCCCAGCACTGGGTGATCTGGTTTTCCGCATGCGTGATCTTTGCCTCGCAGTCCTTGATCTCCTCGCCCAGCTGTTTGACGATGGACTCCGGCGTGCCGGACGCCTCCGGCAGGTGCAGGCGCTCAAAGAAGAGCGTTGCAAAGATGCCGTCGATCTCGTCGGCGTTGCGCAGCGGCGTGAAGTAGATGCCCCAGTAGCCGCCCTTGTCCTCGCTGCAGGTGACAAACAGCACATGGGGGTTCTCCGCATAAGCCACCATCATGCGCGCGTAACTCGCCTTGGGCAAAAAGCCGAACCGCACCTTGATATATTCGCCCTTGATGATCTCGTCAAAGGGCATATCCAGGCCGACGAAGTGGCTGAACTGCGTTCTCTTTTCCTCCAGTTCGCTCTTCTTTTTCTCCAATTCGGCCTTGTCGCTCTGCATCTGGGCGAGGCGCGCAGCAAGGTCGTGGATCTTCTCTTCCGCTTGCGGCTGAATGTCCCCGGCAGACTGCTCGCGAAGCGTCGGGGCGCTCTCCCCCACCAGCTGATACAACTCCTCCATCTTCTGCACCCGGGCAGTGTAGGGGTTGTCCTCGCTGAGGGTGATGTACCCCAGTGAACCGGACATATGCTGAATGGCCGGTTCGGGGTGGAAGTTGCCATCCAGACAACAGTTGTAAATCACGTTGTCCAGATTTTTGAGCAGGCCGTCCACCCGCACCAGTTTCATTTTTTCAATGGCCAATGTATCCTCATCTTCCTTTCGGGTCGTTCCAACCTTCGATCGAATTGACCGGCGCCGTGAAGACGCCCGTCGGCGGTTTCATCACGGCTCGGGATTTTCCTGCTTCCACCGGCGCATCGACAGGGTCATGTCCTGCGCAACGTTGAGCCCGCCCACCTTGGAGCAGTCGTCCATGAAGGACGGGAGGTCCGGCTGCGCGATCCACACACAGTAGAAGAAATGTTCGCCGCGCACCGCCGCGCACCGCCGCAATTCAAACAGCCTTGCCAGGCTGCACACCGACGCATAGATGCCGGCGACCCGCCATTTCGCCTCGTTCCACAGCCGGGTCATCTGCCCGTTCACCTCGGCGATCTCCTGGTTCAGCAGGTCGATGTTGTGCTGCAGATTCTTGACGATCTGCTCCGGTGTGCCCGCGGCGCCGGGAAGGCGGATCCGCTCAAAAAAGGCCTCCGAGAAGATGCCGTCCACCCGGGCTGCGTCCTTCTGCGGGGCAAAGTACACGCCCCACAGGGCTTTGTCGTCCTCGCTGCAGGGAACAAACAGGATGTAGGGATCCGAGGTAAAGTCCTTTTGCAGCATCGCATAGCCGCGTTTGGGCAGCCGGCCGAAACGGATCTTGACGTATTCACATTGCTGGGTCAGTTCCACCGGGATCGTCAGGTTGGAAAAGTGCGCGAAAGACTCGGCGCCTTTGGAACAGATCTCCAGCTGCTTTTTCAGCAGTTCCCGATCCTTTCGATGCGCTTCCAGCCGTTCGTTCAGGTCCGCAAGGAACAGCTTCGTGTCCTGCGCGCGCCCGTCGGCGAGCGTGGGCTCCACAACGGGGATCTCAAACCCCTGTGCCAGGTGCTCGATCTGCTCGACCATCTGCCCCCAGGGATTGTCTTCATTCAAAGCCACATAGCCGGATGAAGCGCTCATGTGATCCAGCGCGCGGGCCGGATGGACCCGTTTGCCGTCCACACAGCATTTTTCGATGAATCCGTCCAGCTTTTCCAGCGGGCCGTCCACCCAGACAAGCTGCATTTTGGGGTCAAAAAACATTGCGGCACCCCCCTTAATCGCCCACGCCTACCAGCATGGTAGCGATATCGTCCGGAGCGAGGCCATACCGCACGCCCTCGATGATATGTACAATGTTGGTAAGCTCGTTTTCAGCCAGGAAAATATAGCAGAACAGAACCACACTGGGGTTGGTGGAAAAGCGAAGCTTTTTCAGATGCCAGCGATAGTCGATCTTCTGCACGCCCTCCTCGATGTAATCGAAGCTGGCGCCGTAAAACTCGGAGGCATACGGCGTGTTCACGAGCCGATGGATCACGTCCTGTGCGTCCTGCGCGTCCATGAGACTGTCCAGCTGCCGCTGGGTCATGTTGGAAACGCTCAGGCTGACGCGCTTTTTGATGAACGCCCGATCCGCGTGCAGCACGCTCTTCAGGCGGTAGATGTCCGCGATGGCCCGCAGGTCGCTCTGACGGCGCAGCAGATACAGCATCTCTTCTTTGCTCTTGCCCTTCAGCTTGGTGTCGGCGATCTGCTCCACCTGGGTGTTCACAAAGCTGTCCAGCGCCGCCTCCAACTCCAGCATACCGCTGTTCTCCAGTGCGAACTCCGGGTCGTCCGCAAAGGGCTGGAGGACCTTCGCGTAAGGCGTGCCCTCCAGGGCAAGAACCAGCATCTTGAAGTTCTTCGCGGCGGACATGGCGTTCAGGTTCAGGCAGGAATGCTTTTTGATGAACTCCGGCATGGTGTAGATAGAAACGTCATCGCCGGGAGCGTGGAGTTCCTGCAGCCGGGTATTGATGGCCTGCACCTCGCTGCGGATGATAAAATACCGGTAAAAATCGTGACCAATGTTCATCTCATAGCGGCACAACGACGCATACTGCTCAAAAAGATTGAGCCGCAACAGCGCCTCCAGCTGCGCACGGTGCGTGATGGCCGGGTTCGCGGCCTGCAGCGCCTCTGAGTAGGCGGTGCGCGTTTTGAGGTAGCTGATCAGATCCGGCAGGTCGCGGCAGTTCAGAAGTTCCTGATAATTCCGCGCAGTGAGCCGGCGGCCGTACATTGCCCGCGCCTTGGCCAGAATGGCGTTGGACGCCTGGGTATTGCCCATGTCACTGCCCCCCGCCCAACACCCGGGTCAGAATTGCCTGCACCCAGGCGTCTTTGTTTTTTGCAAGCTGCTGGTCAAGCTGATCCAGGATCTGCTGCTTGCGCTTTGCCTGATTGGCAAGTTCCTGTTCGGCACGGTTCTTTTCCGCCTGGCTGAACTCGTCCACCTCGCGGCGCATATCCTCCATCGCCCGCTCCTCCAGCTGTTTTGCCTGTGCGGCTTTATCAGCCTGTGCTTTTTGGCGATACTCCTCGGTGGCTTGGGTGCGTGCCCGCTCCTCCTCGTCAATTTTCAAAATGGCGCGCAGCAGTTCATTGGTGCCATTCATGTAAAAACATCTCCTTCCAAAAAACGCAGGGCTCACGCCTGCCGTCGCGGTTTTGGGTCCGGTTTTGCTCCGAAAAGGCCAAACGCTACTGTCCGGATGCCAAATCATGTACATTATATACCCATTTGAAAAGTGAAACAACCCATCTGTCATTTTTTCGTCAACTTACACATTTCTTCTTTCGTTTGTGTACCACTTGACAAGAAAAAGTTCTTCTGCTATAATTACAAAGCAGCCTTGAGACAGGGTAGCACATTGAATCATTTGGGGGTATAGCTCAGCTGGGAGCGCCAGCAACCGCATGTGACGACCCCTCAACGCGAGGAAATGACAATTTAATCAAAACCCCGGAAACTCAGTAAAATCAAGGGTTTCCGGTTATATGGGGGTATAGCTCAGCTGGGAGAGCGCTTGAATGGCATTCAAGAGGTCAGCGGTTCGATCCCGCTTATCTCCACCACAACAAACAAATCCGAACCTTGTGCCAATGGGCCGCGGGTTCGGATTTTTTCCGAAAAAGCTTTTCCCCTTCCGTCGCATTCCGTCCTCTTATGAAGGTAAAGGACAGGGCTTTTCCGCAACGCTGTTTCGGCGGTCCGCCGGCGCTGCGCACGCCTTTTTGAAAACTGCGTGTCGGCACAAGATGAAGGTTTTGTGACATCTGCGCCGAGGCTCTTGCATAATCGCGGGAAAACAGGTATCATAATAGTGTATCACATGGGCCCGTAAAGGTTTCGACGGGGAGTGTGAAGTGTGAGCAGCGGGTAGTGGATGGGGGCCACACTATAAACGCCTCCAAAAAAATAGCTAACAACAACAAATTAGCTGTCGCTGCCTGATAAAGGCAGCTGTCCTGCCCACTCAAGCGCCGTGTGGGGCCAGGGCATCATTTAGGCGCTGAACGTGAGCCGTCTCAAGCTTTGCGGGCGGCCATGACCTCATGAAGCTACCAAAGCGGCGGCCTGTTTGCCGGCCTGCCGCGGCGGGAATTTTGTAGACAAACTGCACCCGGAGATACTCTCGCGGATCGCTTTTCGGACACGGGTTCGATTCCCGTCGGGTCCACCATAAAATCAAAACGGTATAGATGCCACTGGCGAAAAGCCAGTGGCATCAACCGTTCCCGGGCTTTTTCAGCTCGAAAATTCGATGATGATTCCATAGATGCCAACCACTGTTTCCCCCTAACTGGTGGGATTCGAACCCCCTCTTCTCGGAGGTTGGCAAAACCAGAAACCATGTAGCGCCCTT